>CAMDPA010000067.1 GCA_945903565.1 Devosia equisanguinis
GCGCCTTGTCGTTGCTCTGGCCGTTCGTCGCGCTATAAGAGCGGCCAACCGCGCTTCCCGGACAGGTGGCCGAGCGGTTTAAGGCACACGCTTGGAAAGCGTGCGTGGTGTAACAGCCACCGCGGGTTCGAATCCCGCCCTGTCCGCCAACGCGCTGTCAGCCCTCATTCGGCTGACAGCCCAAGGCCGATAAAACCTAGCTATCCTGTCGTTTTAATGCCGCTATCTGTAAATCCCCGTTAGCCTCTATACTGCCCGGCCGGGTGGGTAGACGGAGGGGTTGTGGCGGACATATCGACGAAATCGAAGCAGGGACGGCGGGCACGCCTGACAGCACTGCAGATCGAGCGGCTGCACGCACCGGGCAAGCATCCCGTGGGCGACGGCCTGTATCTTCAGATCACCGGCACCAACACGAAGAGCTGGCTGTTCCGTTTCAGATTCCGGGGGCGTCGTCGTGAGATGGGGCTCGGCTCCTTCCCGCTGATCGGAACGGCCGCTGCGCGTGAGGCCCTACTGGATTGCCGCCGCCACCTCGCCGCCAGTCGCGACCCGCTGGAAGAGCGCAGAACCGCCGCCCGTGAGGCAAGCCGCCCCGCCGCCAAAACTTTCAACGCGTTGGCCATCGAGTACATCGCCGCCCACAAGGCAGGGTGGCGCAATCCGAAGTCGGCGGCGCAGTGGCAGGCGAGCCTCGACACCTACGCCGCCCCCCGTATCGGCAACGTCACGGTGGACGCCATCACGTTCGACGATGTGATGGCGGTCCTTACGCCGATCTGGCGCACCAAGACCGAGACGGCAAGTCGCGTGCGCGGCCGGATCGAGGCGATCCTGAATTACGCCCGCGTTCATGGATATCGCACCGGCGAGAACCCAGCACGATGGCGCGGCCATCTGGACCAGGTCCTGCCGCCCAAGACTCGCGTGCGCAAGCCCAAGCACCACGCAGCCATCGCCATCGACAAGATGCCTGCCGCCATGACGGCACTGGCGAAGGCTCAAGGCCCTGCCTCGCTGGTCGTGCGCTTCACCACCCTGACGGCTGCACGCATCAGCGAGGTCGTGGGTGCAATGTGGTCCGAGATCGACCTGAGGCGCGCCGTCTGGACGGTGCCTGCGGGACGGACCAAGACCCATGCCCCGCATCGCGTGCCGCTGTCCGAGCAGGCGCTCGCCGTGCTGAAGCAGACGGCGGCGATCAAACAGGACGAGCGTCTATTCCCCGGCTTCACGCGGGGCCGCCCGCTGTCGCTTACGGGAGCCATGCAGGCGTTGCGCCGCGCCGCGCCGTCTTCTCCGGGCATCACCGTGCACGGCCTGCGCAGCACCTTCCGCGATTGGTGCGCCGAACACGGGGAGGATCGCACGCTGGCCGAGATCGCACTGAGCCACGTCGTCGGCGACGAGACCGAGCAGGCCTATGCGCGCAGCGATCTCATCGACCGTCGTCGTCTTCTGATGCAGCGCTGGGCCGATTTCGCAGCAGGCGATGGCCCCCAGAAGAAGACCACGCCAGCGAACAGCAGGGGTCGTTGATGCCAAGCCCCAAGCCACCAACACCAACGAAGCAGAAGACACCGGCGAGGTCCAAGCGGGGGTCAGCACCCAAGAAATGGCGGCGCGCAGACGCAGAGAAGCTCTCCGAGCATATCGCCTACACGCACGATCTCGTTCGCCGGCAGTTGAGGCGCGCGCTCGCCGTAGTGTTTTCAGGAGCCAGTCATCATCGCCCGACTCTATCGCCCGCCGGGGACAACTACGCCCTCATCCACCGTGAGCACGAAGAGATCGAGAAGACGTTCCGTGCGGAAATGACGAAGGCCTTTGCGCCTCGTCGGGGAGCCACCAGCAAGGACGAGTGGTGGATCGAAATAGAGATGGCCACCTCAATTAACGACGGTCTGGGCCCCAGAAAAGCGTCGCGCATCGTTGAGGCCAAACTCAACGCGGCAGGCAAGTCCGGCACGGCCTTCACGGCATCCGCCATTGAGGCGCGATATCGGCGGCGCGAGTCCAACGAAGTTGGGTGACGAATCGGTTTCAAGCAGGCGTGCATCGTAGCAGGTTGTAGCGTTTATTTGCTACCCCAACCGTACTGACCATCTGCTGACTCACGCGTACGGTCGGCTCCAACTACGAATGGAGTCGCCCCAGTGAATACCGCCGCTATCTCCACCCCACGGGCCTTGTACACCGTCAATGAGACACTCCAAGTACTTGGCGTGTCGAGGCCAACCCTTTACGGAATGTTGCGCGCCTGCACGTTGCGCAGCGTCCTGATCGGACGCAGCCGCCGCATTCCGGCAACAGAGATTGAGCGGATTTCCCGCGCCACCTACATCGCCGTCGATCCGAAGTTCTCCGGCCGACGCATGGTCGACGCCAATGCCGCCGCGAAGGCCGCCGCGCTTCCCACCAAGCCGAAGCTTGGGGGCCGTCGCGATGCCCGCTAACGCCGCGACGAAGACACTCGCATCGCACGCGATCCCGAGACCGAATCAAAGGCGCTTGAGCGTCGCTTGGACGCCGGAGCCCCTACCGCCATCGAAGAGCGGTTGGAGCGGCTTCTCCAGATGCGTCTCCATCTCGAAGAACAGCTCCGCGCCCGCGCCCATTTCGAAGCAGAGAAAAGCGACGAACGACTCGGCGCTCCTCCCGCCCCGGAAGTTCAATAGCGCTGGCACGATTGTGTGCCCGGCCGACAAGGAGAATTTGGCCATGGACGACTCGACCGTAACGGATCAGGAAAAACACATCGCCGCGACTTTTTTTCGCGCGTGCGACGTCGCCGTGGAGGCGGTGCGTGGCATGAATTTGTCCGCGCGAGAGTCCGAGTGGTGGCAGCTTCTTCGCGAGACCGCCGAGGAAGCGTGGAGCCGCGCGCGCTTCCTGCACGCCTCAATGTCGGTGCTGGACGACGAGCCGGTGAACGACGATGCGCTGGCTGATGACGGCCACCTGCTGAACACCGGCGACATCGCTGGCCCGGCAGAAATCATATCCTCCTCCGCCGACTTCGCCGACTTCCTGGTACTGGTCAGGTGCCAGACGCGGTATTGGCTGGCCGCCGAAACCGAGCAGCGCATCGCCGACGCCGAGGCTGAGCACTGCAGCGCGAAGCCCGCGAGGCAGTGCCGTGAGAGCTGAGTCCGTTCCAAACCTCCTACCTTGCCGGGGGGTCTGAGTGGACGCGAACGACATCGCCGATCCCTCGGGCCTCACCGTCCTCGAAGCCGTCGCGTCGGGTTACCGCGACCGGCCGATGATGGCGAAGGCCATCTCTCGCGACAGGGACGGCGCGATCCACATTGCGGCCTACGGCTCCGGCTACCAGTACAATTTCCATCTCAGGCGCTGGGCCGACCTCGCCGCAATGATGACGACGCTGCAAGGGCTCGAACGTCGGCCATACCACTGCCTCGTCCGGGGCGCACCTGTCGATGGCCTCGACCTCTCACTTCCGCATCGAAGGCTTATCTATCCTGCCGAGGATGGGACCGACGCGACGTTGCAGGACGTCCCGCGCATCTGGTGCGCGCTCGATTTTGACAAGAGCCGGCCGCTCGCCGGAGTCGATTGGCACTCTGATCCCCAACGGGCGCTGGAGCTTCTGCTTGAGCGTGATGTGCCGGAGTGTTTCCGCAACGTTGACTGCGTGGCGTCCTTTACGTCGAGTCAGGGCTTCAAGGAGGAGATGCGGTGGCGCGCGTTCTTCCTGGTCGACCAGCCTATCGGCGGCAAGCCGTTGAAGGCGATCCTCGAACAATTCAACAAGGCCGGAGGCGTTGAGATCGACCTCGCACTGGCCGGTGCCGGGCAACCTCACTACACGGCGTCCCCGATCTTCAGGAATGGCGTTGAGGACCCTCTGCCCGACGGCCGCGTGTTCGTGATCGAGCGCAGCCGCCGCCGCGTCGTGCTGCCGGCCATCGTCACACCGCCGGCCGGGGGCCCCACCGCCGTTCGGCGCTTCACCGGCAAATTCCCGGCCCCCATCATTGCCCTGCTCGACAAGATGAAGCGCGGCGAATCCTTTCATCAGGAATGGACCTCGGCGATAGCGATCTGGATCGCGGCGTTCGGCCCCGACGTCGATCCGTTGCCGTTGATTTTGGCTATCGACGACATACTGCGCGACGTCGCCGTTCCGTTGCGTGGCCAACGCTACCGAGATCAGGCGTGGCGTCAGATGCCCGTGTTCGCCGTTCAGCTCGCGAACCGCGAGCGTCTTGCCATCGCCGCCGACAAGGCCGTGGCGAACCCGCCCAACATCGACTGGGACAACCCCGAGAAGTTCGCAATGCTGCTCAAGTGCTCTCAGGAAGAGACGGCGCGCCAGCAAGCGACAGCGGCGATGCCGGATACCCCAGTCCCAAAGAAGTTTTCTGAACCGCGCCGCAATTCCAGACCTCGCAACAGGCCGAGGCCAGGACGATGAGCTGATAGACCACCATCGACAGGATACACCAAGCACACCGGCAACCGCACCCAAAGAGGAAGCAATGCCATCCAGACAATAATTGAACGAGGATTCTTCCGATGACCAACGACCCCGACAACTCCATCGACGCGCTCATCACCGCATTGCAAGGAATGCCCCTCGCCGAATCGCTGCCGCACGGCGCACGCCTGCCGGCGCGCGGCGACAACCCGCCACTGCGCATCACATTCGACGAGGAGGAACTTCTCCATCTGAACGGCGATGACGGCACCCCTCAGCCCGACAAGCTGCCTGGCGTAATGGCTTGGTTTGAGGGCAAATTCCCAAGCGTCCGCGTCGTGCCGTCGCCCGATCTGCTGGAAGGACCGGAGTTGAACGAGCCGGAGTTCGAGCGCGACAATGAGCAGCCCGAGTCGTCGGAGGACCTTCGACGGCGTGCTAACCAGGTGCGTGACCACCAGCGTGAGGAGCCTGAGAGCGAAGACAGCCGCGCGTTCGCTGCCGGCGAGGCACCACTGCCCCTGACACGCGATCCGCCGCCCGCCTGGGCTTTCCCGCTCGACGCTCTTCCTCCGGTGGCACGCGCCGCCGCCCGCGCCATCGTCATCCAAGCACAGGTACCGGCCGCCCTCGCGGGAGTGGCTGTACTGGGGGCCATGTCGATTGTCACGCAAGGCCATGCCGACGCCATCTTGCCGTTTGGCGGCACGCGGCCGAGCAGCCTCTATCTAATGTCACTGGCCGACTCGGGCGAGCGGAAGTCCACTGTCGACGCCATCGCCTGCGCCGCCATTCGTGCGTTCACATCCAGTCGTCTTGATGCCTACAAATTGGCGTGCGCGCGTTTCAAGATCGCAACGGCGGACTATGAGGCAGCTGTTCGCCCTAGAAAGGGAGGCGGCTCGCCGACAGAGAGGCCGAACGAACGGCCGTTGCGTTCGGGGCGTAACGCGGATCGGCGGCAGCGTTCCCTCGATGAGCCTTCCATCGCCGCCGCTGCGGCGGCCGAACGTGCGAGCGCACTTGATCGCCGCCTCGCGGAAGCCGGGGACAAGCCTCAGGAGCCGGTCAATCCGCGCATTGTCATGTCCGACGTCACCATCGAGGGGATGATCAAGAGCGCGCAGCACGCCTTCGGCTGCATGGCGTTGGTTACTGCAGAGGCGGGCATCTTGATTGGCGGTTACTCGATGAAGGAGGAGACGCGCCTGCACACTGCGGCGACATTCAGCGCCTTGTGGGATGAAGGCACGGCGGAGCGGACACGCGCCTCCGATGAGGAGCCGCTGAACCTCAAGAATCGCCGTCTGACCATGTCGCTTGCGACGCAGCCGCAGAACGGCCTCGGCTTCCTCGCAAGCGCCGACCTCGGTGACCAAGGCTTCCTCTCGCGCCTTCTCGTGGCGTGGCCAGCCAGCAACATCGGCGTCCGTGGTGTCAACGCTGAAACGTTGGCGCGCAGCGCCGCCCAGGCTCCAGCACTCGCGACATGGGCCGAGGCTCTCACGGCTCATCTGGAAGCTCTCCCCTTCGCCACTGAGATGGCACCACGGCCGGTGAAGCTGTCCGACGCTGCCATCAAGCGTTGGATCGAGTTCTACAATGAGGTTGAGAGCAGCATGGCCGAAGGCGGGGCAAACGAGATGCTCAAGGCCTTTGCCAACAAGTCCGGTGAGCAGGTCGTGCGGTTGGCAGTCGTCATGGAGGTGTTCAACAACCGCAACGCCGTGTCGGTGGCCGAGGCGACCATGGAGGCGGCGATCCGGCTGATGCGGTACTTCCTGAATGAGTCGTCACGCATCGTGGCGGCGGGCTCGACGCAATCGGATATTACCGACGCACAGGCCATGTGGAAGTTCGTCCGGGAGATCGCCACACGGGCAGGGGGTCGGCGGCAGGTGCACCTCAAGGAGCTGTACACCTTCGGCCCGTCCCGGCTGCGGACCTCGGCGGCCGCGGGAGCGGTAATGACCACACTGGTGGAGCACGGCTACGTGGTCCGGCTGAAGGACCGCCCGAAGATCGACGGGACCCGCCGGTCGAGTGCTTGGGAGGTCCGCCCTGAGGCGCTGGATGGGCCGGTTTGAGGCTCCGGCGCACATGTGCAGATTCCTGAGGCCCCCTGCTGCTTTTGCTGCCTTTGGCTGTTGGGCGGACCGGCGAGACATCATCACAACCAAACGCAGCAAAAGCAGCAGGGGGCCACGTGTGGGAGCGCAAACATTTTCCGTTCGTTGGTCGAAACAACCAAAGGCAGCAAAAGCAGCAGGGGGCCTCAGATGACAGTCACTTTGCGGCTCGCCGCCGTGCTCGCCCACCACAGGCCCGGCCTCACCTTCCTCGACGGCCACCCGGTCTGGCTTCTCGCCCTGCCTACGGCGCTGCCGGGCAGCCCCCTCAGGTCGCGCTTCGAGTGTCCGAGCTGCGGCCGGAAATGCACCCTGCTGAGACGGTCCGAGGAGGCGTCAGGGGGCTGGCGCTGCCGACTGTGCCTGCCGGTGCCGCGCGAGCGTAGGCGCGCTGCTGCCGACCGCGTCAGAGCGGCTGAGAACGCGCTGGAAGCCCTTCGCCGCACGCCAGCGGAGCGTCAACACTACGAACGCTGGAGGGCCTGGCGTGCCCGCTTGGACGCTGAGCGGGCGGCTCTGGCGCTGCTGCTGGCCGAGGCGCGGCCCCTTGCGGCTTCCTTCCGCCGGCCTGGTGGTGTTTGAGATGTCCGCCACGCCGACGAACCCTACCCCCTCAACGCCCCAGCCGAGCGCCGCCGAATTTGTGCTGGCCGCGCTCCCCGGCGTCGACCGCCTCGTGCTCAGCGGTGTGCTAGCCGCGCTGCCGCCACGGCAGTCCTTACCGCCCGTCCTGCGCGCCGTCCGCGACAATCCGGCGATGCTGGCAGCGCAGCGCCATCCCATCGGTACTGCGCTGCTGCTGGCTTTGGCGTCGCCGCTCGCAGAGCCGGCAGGCACCGAGGTCGGCATCCTGGCCATCGCCGCCGGCCTCGTGCGCAAGGCCGCCACCGGGGACGCTGCCGCCCAGGCGCTGCTGGTTCAGCGCCTGCCGCACCCACCGCCGCTCGATCCCCGCCTCGATGCAGTGCTGGGCGTGCTGTTCGAACTGCTGCGTCGCCGGAAGGACCTGCTCGCTGCGAAGGCAGAGGTCGCGAAGGCCGAGGGCCGCCTTCGACGGGTCCGCTCAAAGCTGGCAAAACTGGAGCGCCCCGATGCCTGAAGAACCGCAAGAGACCGCTGCCCTTGTCGTCGGCGGCGAGGAGCCCGAGGCCATCGCCCGCGTGCGCCTGCTGGACGAGATCGCCGCCTGCCGCGCTGACCCAATCAAGATGCTGATGCACCAGCGACCGGTCACGATGGCCATCATGATGGCGCTGACCCGCCCCGCGGCGGAAGTGCTCGATCTGGCCGAGGAGGGGTTCACCACGCCAGCAGCTACCGGAATGAGCGCCATCGAGGCCTTGGGGATCGCAGCAGTCGGTGGCGCGCTCAGGGGATCGACCAATGCGGCGTCATTCATCACCGAACGGCTGGAAGGTCGCCCCGGGCAGCGCGCTGGCGAGACCTCCCCTGAGGCTTTGGCGGCCCGTGAAGAGGCTCAGGCCACAATCGAGGCGCTGGTCAGGGCCATGACTGCCGCGAAGTTGAAGCTGGGCACCGATGACCGCCTGCCCGGCGAACCGGCCTCACCTCAGTCCAAGGGTCCCTCGCTACTCGGCGATCTTCCGAAATGTAACGACCGGCACTGACGCCCGCTCGCCACGTCCACCGTCGGACGATTTATCCTATTGGAAACACCTTCATTGCCTCAATTGCGCCCGGTTTGTACCTATATATACGTTCGTATATTTGGGTACAAGGGAGCAAGAATTGCCTAAATCGGTAGCATACCTGCGGGTGAGCACTTCCCAGCAGGGCAAGTCAGGGCTCGGGCTAGAGGCCCAACGCGCGGCCATCGCCGCGTTCACCCAGCAGCACGGCCATTCCATCGAGGCGGAATACGTCGAGGTCGAGACCGGCAAAGGGCACGATGCGCTCGCCCGCAGGCCAAAGCTTGCGGCGGCCCTGGCAGAGGCCAAACGACTCGGCGCGACAGTGGTCGTGGCGAAGCTGTGCCGACTGGGTCGTGACGTCCACTTCATCAGCGGCCTGATGGCTGCCCGCGTGCCCTTCATCGTCGCCGACCTTGGCCCCAACGTCGATCCGTTCATGCTCCACATCTATGCGTCTCTGGCCGAGAAGGAACGCAGCCTGATCTCGACGCGAACGAAAGAAGCTCTGGCGGCGGCCAAACGTCGGGGCGTGAAGCTCGGCACGAATGGGAAGAAGCTGGCGAAGGCGAATAAGGCGGCGGCCAAGGCCACCGCGACACGGCTGGGCCCCATCGTCGACAAAATTAGAGCGGCAGGGATCGTGACGGTGCGCGGAATCGAGGCTGAGTTGAACAGACTCGGTGTGCCAGCCCCTCGCGGTGGTGGTTGGAGTATATCGACCACGGCGAGAATGTTGCGTCGGCTGTAGGTTGGCGATGCGACCCCACCCACCCCTTGGCCGTCATGATTCCGTCCCATGCCCTTCGACGTGCAACGAGATCCCCTAACGCCGCAGGCGCAGCGCGTGCTGGCACGTTGGCGTTACCGGCCCTTCACCTCGGCCTTGTGGCGAATGCTGATGAACGAATCGTCGGCAAGAGCCGGCCGCGTCCGGATGATCAAGGCCGTCGTGACGACCCTGACTTGGCGCGCCCGCGCCTCGTAGAAGTGCAGCTTTGGGTGTGATCGCGTCGCCCTAGTAGCTTTGAGCAGCGGCTAGGTAGAAGCATGCGTGTCATCTGGCGTTTGACAACATTCAGCCCGCATTTCCCGGATGAACCATTGAACTGAGCCAATCCGAATCCATTTGAGCCATAGGATTCAGCGTTTTGTTTGATTGGATCGAGGTCGAAGATGGTGCAGGCAGCGGGTGAAGCACAATCGGACGCTTTGCGGCTCAATTTCGACCACCGCCTCAAGCTTGAGTTCCACGGTTCGAGCGTCACCTCTGATGCGGGATTGCTGGCCTATCGCGAACTCGATGATGCGCTCGGCCTGATGGCCATCGCTGACCGACATCTGGTTGACGGTCGTACGGGTCGGAACGGTCGCCATGATCTTGTCGGCATGCTGCGCCAGTCTGTGTTCGGTCGGCTTGCTGGATATGAAGACGTCAACGACGCCGACCGGCTGGGGCGTGATCCTGCGATGCGCTGGATCGTCGGCGGCAAGGCCATCGAGCGCGATGCGGCATCGACCAGCCAGATGGGGCGTTTCGAGACCGAGTGGCTCGTGAGCAACGAGAACCTCGCCGCGCTCACCGGTCTCTCCGGGCAGTGGATCGACTCCGTTCATGGCCTGCGCTCGCCGAGGTCCATCGTCCTCGATATGGATTCGAGTGTCAGTCCGACCCATGGCGAACAGGAAGGCACCGCCTACAACGGCCACTTCGCCTGCACCTGCTACCATCCGCTGTTCGTGTTCAACCAGTTCGGTGATCTGGAGCGTTCCGCGCTGCGACCGGGCAACGTCCATTCGGCGGATGGCTGGAAGGACGTGCTCGAACCGGTCGTGGCCCGCTACCGGGAGCGCGACCTTCGCCGCTACTTTCGTGCCGATGCCGCCTTCGCCAACCCCGAGGTCTACGAGTTCCTGGAGGCCGAAGGCTACAAGTACACGATCCGGCTGGTAGCGAACCGCATTCTCCAAGAGCGCATCGGCTACCTTCTCAAGCGTCCCGTTGGCCGGCCGCCGATCACGGTCCGGCGATACTACGCCAGCTTCAGCTATCAGGCCCAAAGCTGGACGATGCCACGCCGCGTCGTCGCCAAGGTCGAGTGGCACCCCGGCGAGCTTTATCCCCGCGTCGGCTTCATCGTCACCAACCTGTCGCGACCGGTCGAGCGGGTCGTTGCCTTCTACAACAAGCGCGGGACGTGCGAGCAATGGATCAAAGAAGGCAAGAACGCGATCAAGTGGACGCGCCTGTCATGCTGCTCATTCGCGGCCAACGCGGTGCGTCTTCAGTTGCACGCTCTGGCCTACAATCTAGCCAACTTCATGCGAACGCTGGCGTTGCCCGAGGCGGTCGCGCAATGGTCGCTGACCAGCCTGCGGGAGAAGCTGGTGAAGATCGGTGCCAAGGTCGTGCGCCACGCTCGCTACGCCGTCTTCCAGATGGCCGAGGTCGCAGTGCCGAGAGAACTGTTCGAGAAAATACTGCGGCTGATCGACGGGCTACGACGACGACCGGCTCTAGCTTAGGACCGGACGGGGCGAATGCGTCATCACCACGGGAGGAGTGCGTCTGAATGACGAGGGAAAGGGCCGAATCGATGGATCAGGCGCCGTTTTGGGCGGTGGACGTGGCAGGACCGCCGAGAAAACTGTGCCGGCCGACCATGGCTTCCCCGGAATCCGGCAGAATGCTACGGTTCCCGAGGTTCCAAGGGTTCATCCGGGGAATGTCGGTTAGTGTCCTTTCTGCTCCATCGTCACTACTTATGGGTGTGCGAGCTCGCCGTGGGGAGACGGAATTTGAGACACCTGAGGCGTGTTGCGGGCGCGATTGCGAGTTGCGGCCTCATGGCCGCGGTGCTGGTCCTTCAGCCGGACAGCGCCCGCGCTCAGCCGGCAACCGTGACATCGGCTGGAGATCTGGAGCAGCAATACGACGACGCCTTTCAGGAGATGATGCGGAAGCCGGCCGATCTCGATGTCCTGTTCAAGTTCGCCACGGTCGCCAGCCAGACCGGCGACCTCGAAGGCGCGATTTCCGCCCTGGAGCGAATGCTGCTCATAAACCCCAACCTGCCGCGGGTGCGCTTGGAACTCGGCGTCCTGTATTATCGACTGGGATCGTACGAGATTGCGCGCACCTACCTCGAAGAGGCCCTGAAATCCCAGGCACTTCCGCCGGATGTGCGCAGCCGGGCAGAAAAGTTCATGGCCGAAGTCCAGCACCGGCAGAACCCCTCGCAGTTTTCGGGCGAAGTCTTCGCCGGCTTGCGCTACCAGTCGAACGCCAATCTCGGCCCCGCAACCTCGGCAGTCCGGCTTTTCGGGCAGACCGCCAATCTCAACCAGCAGGCGCTTGGCGCAGCGGACTGGGGCCTCGTCGGTTCGGCGCAATTTCGCCATTCATACGATCTCGGCCTCCAGGACAAATCCGCGATCGAGAGCACTCTCACGACCTACGCCAATCGCCAGTTCACGCTCTCCGCCGCCAACGTCTCGCTGATCGACTTTACGACCGGCCCGCGCTTCCAAGCCTTCCAGGGCATCTTCGAAGAGGTGATCATCAAGCCCTTCTTGAGCGGCGGCTACATCTGGGTCAACGATCAGCCCTACTACGGCAGCTACGGCGCCGGCCTCGAGACCGCCGTGATGCTGGCCGACAATCTGCGCAACATCTCGATCTTCAGCTGGCGCCAGCAGAACTATCCCAACACCAGCTACCTGCCGACCAACAGCCAATTCACCGGCACCCAGTACTCGGCCACCACGACCTTCCAATACCAGGTGAACCCGGCCGTTGCCGTTTACGGATTCGGCAACGGCCAGCGCTACCAGACCCAGCAGACCATTTCCCAGAATTACGTGGTCGGCGGCATCGGCGGCGGCATGGCGTTCCGGTTCGCCGATCCGATGTTCAAGAGCGGTCTGCCCTGGAGCATCAACGTCACGATCAACCAGCAATGGTGGCAGTATGACGCTCCCGATCCGATCATCGATCCCGGCGTCGTCCGCGAACAGAGCGATACGATCCTCAATCTGACGCTTTCGGTGCCTTTCGACGAGCGGACGACCTTCAGCGTTTCGGGCGGCCGGTTCAATCGCGCCTCCAACCTGCCCAACTACGCTTTCGTCAACAATAACATCATGTTCGGCTTGGGTTGGCGCTTCTAGCAGGTCCCGCTGCGGGCAGATCGAAGCCTGTTTTTAGGCCACCGGCCGCCTCGATTTTGACGTCCTTTAGGGTGTAGGCTGGGACACTACCACCGATCCGGGGGGAACAAATTGGTCAAGGTCAACGCTGCAGGCCTTCTGGCGCGGATGGCACTGCTGGGCACGGCGGCGCTCACGCTGCTTGGCGCCCCCTTCAACATCCCTCTGTTCGGCGTTCCGGAGGCCGCTGCCCGAGTCGGGGTCACGTCGGCGACCGATGGGGATCCGCTTGGCAAGCCACCGACCGAGGCCGAACGCGTTCTGCGCATCGGCATCGACGTGCAGGCCAATGAAGTGATCACGACCAACGCCAGGGACCGCGCCCATCTCGTGTTCCTCGACGGCACCTCCCTCACCGTCGGGCCCAATGCGCAGCTCACGATCGACAGGTTCGTCTTCGATCCGGCGACCAAAACCGGCGATCTCGCGATCAACGCCAGCAAGGGCGTGTTTCGTCTGGTCGGCGGCAAGATCAGCAAGACCACGCCGATCATCATTACCACGCCTTCGGCCACGATCGGTATCCGTGGCGGCATCACCATTTTCAACGTTCAGCCTGCCAGCACGACGTCGACCTTCATATTCGGCAATGGCATGACCGTCACCGCGGGCGGGCAGAGCCAGATAGTGACGCGGCCGGGTTCGCAGGTGACCGCGAGCGGCGGCCGCGCGGCCGGGGCGCCGACATTGGTCGGCCAGGGCGGCCTCTCGGCCGCGCTGAGCCAGCTGGAGGGTGGCAGCCAGAGCAGCGGGCAAAGTGGCGGACAAAGCACCGGGGGTGGCGGCGGTGCCAGCGGCGGAAATGCCGACCAAAAGGTGCAGAGTTCGGGATTCTCCAGCACCAATTCTGGCCAGTCACCGGGTGCTCTTCAGAGGGCGACCAACAATCCCGCGCCTCAGCCCGCCGCCCAGAGGATCAACAATTCCAATGTCGTCACCAACGCGCTGAGCAATACCGAGACAGTACGCCAGGACCAGCAGGGAATCGCCGACGCGCGAACGGCGTCCACGAACACGTCGAACAACAATTCGCCGCCTCCGTCGCCCGAGCCGGGGACGCGCACATCGCAGATCCAGAGGGGTTTCGTCGGCGGCATCGTCCAGCAGGAGGATGGCCCCACCCGCACGCTCGGCTCGGCCTCCGTTCCGGCGACCATTCGCATCCGGACCAATGCCTCGTCCGACACGGCGTCGGCGACCATCAGGGTGGCTCAATGGGACGGTTACTCGACCTCCGCAAGGTTCCGCCTGGGAGGCACCTCGACGAACAGCATATTCATCGACGACAACACCTATGAGATAACCGATCGACCGGGCAACGGTGGGGCAAGGGTCAAGGTATATGGCACATCGTCCACAGGTTCCGACGTCGTGCCGACCACGGTGCTGATCAGCAACGGTCTGTTACCAGCCGGCGGGTTCTCGTTCGCCGACTTCGTCGTCAGCCAAGGCTTTACGCCCTGCACCTGCGATTTCCTCACGTGGGGCGTTTGGCTTGGGCAGGCGAGCTACGGTCCCAACAGCCCGTACAATCCGAACGGCGCGGATGCCATTCTTGCCACCTACGTTGCCGGAAAGCTCAGCACCACAGCCGATCTCAGCGCGCTCAACATGATGAACGCCAATGCGACCTATACCGGCAACCTGGTCGGCACCGTGAAGAACGGCGCCAGCACCTACGCGGCCGCCGGCAGCTATACCAACAACTGGAGCTTCGGCTCGCAGACGGGCAAGGCCTTCGTCAACTTCGATGGCGCAACCTTCGGCAGCAACATCACGGCCAATACCGCACTCACTGGCGGCGGTCCAAGGTTCTCGACACCGACGCCGCTGCCTTCAACGAGCGGCCCCGCCGGGCGCAACTTGTCGCTGAACGGCGCGTTCGTGAATGCACCGGGCGTGCCGGCCAAGGGGCAGATCGGCGGCTTTGCTATTACCGGTCCCAGCTATACGGCGGGAGGCACCTTCGCGGCACAAAAACCCTAAAGCCGCCGGGCGCCGATGAAGTCGGCGATACCGGCGACGTCGTCGCGCCGGAACCACGGCAGATGCGTCTCCGGCGGCCGTTCGTCCGACGCGATGGCGATGATGTTGGGATCCTCGGCGGCCAGGGACGGCGCCTGCCCCGCCCGTACCTCGATCTTGGGATGCGGCTCGCGCTTATAACCTTCAATCAGGACCAGATCGGCCGGCGCCAGGCGCGCCAGCACCTCGGCAAGCGCAGGCTCGGCCTGTTCCCGCATGATGGCGTAGCGTCGGCCGCCAACCACCGCGACTTCGCTGGCGCCGGCCGCCCGGTGGCGAAACGAATCGCGGCCCGGCTGATCGATATCGACCTGGATGCGCTGGCCGCGTGGGCTCGGGCCGAGGGCCGATCAACAGCGGCGCAAGGGCGGTTCCTGATCGAGCAGGCCGTCACTGCCCGGGGAGATCGACTGGCTCTGACGCGTCGATAGATGCGCGCTTACCCGGACGTCGTGAACGACGTCTTGCTTCTTGGGCGTCGGACCGAGGATTTGTCGACAGGCGTGCTCAAGCACTTTGAACAACTTGCTGTCGGCGCCGATCACCGGCAGGCGCATCGTCTCTGCGTCATAAATCAGAGCATTCCACTGGGCGTGGAACTTAACCGGGCAGCCGAGGTAGTCGGCGTAGGCGACCTTGGCGTTGGGTCGCCCGTGCACAAATTCGGCACGCACGGGCGATATGCGCTTGCGGGTCATATCCCTACACCCCCTCCCGATGATCGCAGCGATGTATTCGGAGGCGTGACGGAGGCCGCGGAGTGCCTGGTCGGTCTCGCGAAACCGCAGGATGACGTGCGGTCCGGTACGTTCGACCTCGACGTCCTCGCCCTCCCCAACGACACGCAGGTAGCGTTGAAAGTTGGTAATTGCATCGAGCAGCGTCGGTGAATTGAGCATGACGAAGCTCAGCAGCCCGCCATCTCGTGGTTCCTGCGCGGCGCCGAGTCGGAGCCCATAACTGGCGTCGCCCAGCGTGGTGGCGGCACGCTCTATCAAACGAAGTACCGCGGCATAAGGGATGCGGTTATCTGGATCGGAAATGTCCGTGCGCCTCAATCCAACTTCCTTGAGGAGGCTGTCGGTATTCACGCCGTGCTGGCGAAGGTCTTCAGCTACCCTGGTAGCTAAACACCTCTTGGCCTAACCGATAGGCGTCGCTGCACTAGGATGCCCACCACAGCGCCACCAAGTAATGTCGCATCCGTCCGAAATCATTGACCGGTGCCGACAAACTATTGACCGGCAGCGTCAGCCGCCAACAGTCAGGCGTGCGTTTCGCGATATTGGATGGGTGTAGTGCCCGTCCACCGCCTGAAGGCACGCACGAGCGCTGCAGGTTCGGAATAGCCTGTCAGATAGGCAACCTGCTCAAGCCGAAGATCGGTGTCGGTAAGGTAGCGCTTTGCAAGCCCGCTCCGTACATCTTCCACCATGGCGCTGAACGTCATTGCCCGGTCGGCAACCCGAACCCACGCGTAGCGCAGAACGATGTATTGGCGCATATTTACACTTAGTCGCCCGGCGGATTATGCAAATTGTCCAAATGGGTGGGTAGAAGGATGGGTAGAGACGCCTTGCCTCATCATAATCCAGTATTCTAAGATAACGAAGTAGCCTTGCATGGCTCCCGCCCTGTCCGCCAGCGAGGCCCCCGACCTTTCCCGTGGTGGCTTCAGGCTTTGAAGCCGAGGTCGCGCGCGATGATGTTCTTCTGGACTTCGCTGGTCCCCTCGCCGATCACGTAGACAAGGGCGTCGCGGTGGATGCGGCCTACCGGGTACTCGCGCATGATCCCGGCGCCGCCGTGAATCCGGATGGCCTGTTCGCTCACCGCCACCGCGGTCTCGCTCGCGATGAGCTTGACGCGCGCCGCAGTGGCCGAGTCCAGCGTATTCTGATCCACCCGCCAGGCGCCGTAATAGACGAGCCACCTGGCCGCCTCGATCTGGGCCGACATCTCCGCGAGCTTGTGGCCGATGGCCTGGTAGTCGCCGATGCGCTTGCCCGCCACCAGGCGATCCTGCGCAAAGGCAGTGGCTGCATCGAAGGCCGCCCGCGCCATCCCCAGCGCATTGGCGGCGACCCCCACCCGGTTT
>CAMDPA010000068.1 GCA_945903565.1 Devosia equisanguinis
CGACAAGCCGCCGAACGAGGCAGATCAACCCCTGACGCGTTGCACGACGATTTCACCTGCGCCGATCCGGTCACGCCGGACGGAACGATGCCGCGCGCCAACGGCCACCGTGGTCAACGCCATCGCCCTGGTGCATGATCCGGGCTAGATCCGGCAGTTGAGACGGTCGGTCGCAAGACGAAAGGCGTCATGCCGGAGGCGTGCACGTGCACGACCCTTCGATCCCACAAAAGGGCGAGGCCATTGGAAACCCATTCTTCAGGGCGGGTCCAGGGCTACGCCCTGGTCAGGGAACACGAGGGCCCGACGGTTAAGCCGTCAAGGCAATGATGAAATCCCTCGTATCACCCGCAGGGTGATCTGGGCTTGGCGTCGAACCTTCAGAATTTGCGTGATTTACTGTTCGTGAGGCACTTCCAACTGGCGGATCTAGGATTATCCACCCGTCGGCCCAAGCCGGGCAAATAGCAGGCCGACAACAATGCCCGTCACCGCAAATAGCGCCGCACACACAGCCATGGCGGTTGCCGCGCCAAAGCTGGCCAGCAGCAGACCAACGATGATCGGCCCCAGCGATTGGCCGGTGAAGAAGAAGAACGCGTGCATCGAATAGGCGGAAGACCGCGCGGACGGCGCCAATTCAACCGATTCGTTCTGAATCGAATTGTGCAGCATCATGTAGCCGAACCCGGTCACGGCGAATGCACCGATCACCGCCGGCGCCGCAAGCCCGAGCGACAGCGCCCCCAACCCCACCGCGCCCAACACGCCGCCCGTCGCCATCATCATCGTTCGGCCGAACGAGCGCAGCAGCAACGGCAGCACGAACGTGCACGCCAGCCCCCCGACGCCAATCGCGCCGATCGCAAAGCCCGCTTCACGCGTGGCGCCGGTGCCAGCCCGCATCAACAGGTCCGCGACGAACGGCGTGACGCCCCACAACGCGATGCCCTCCGCCATCACCGTGCCGAAGCACAGATACGCCTTGGGATTGGCGAACACGAGCTTGTAGCCGCGCACGGCCTCCGCAACGCTGAACCGGCGTTCCACACGCTCCGGCGGCTCGCGCAGCATCACGCTGGCGATGATCGCCGCGACAACCGCGATACCACCTGCCAGCAACATTGTCGCCCGCCAGCCGTACGCTTCCGCAAGAACGCCCGCGATGCTCGCACTGAAAATTTGCCCCATCATGCCGGCGGCAACGAAGCGACTGATCGCAATCTGCCGCGCCGGCCCCGCGAAGCGATCGCCGATCAACGCCATGCCCGATGGCACCGTGCCGCCACCGCCGAGCCCCCCGACGAAGCGCAGCACGATCAACACCCACAGCGTCGGCGCGAACGCACCCGCCAGCATCGAGATCGCGACGATCCACAGCGACGCACGCAGCAGCCGCGACTTGCCCCAGATATCGCCGATCGGCCCCAGCACTGGTTGGAACAGCGCGAACGGCAGCGCATAGGCCGACGACAGCAGCGCCGCGGTCGCCACCGGCACGGCGAAGTCCTGCGCGATCAGCGCCGTCATCGGATCGACCGCCCGGCTCGAGACCGAAGCCGCGAACGAGCACAGCGCGAAAATGGCAAGGATCATCGGGATGTCCGGTGGGGCTTTAATCCCCTCTCCCCTCCTTTCAGAGGGGAGAGGGCTAGGGTGAGGGGCAGCAACAAACGGTGAGGGGCATTCTCTTGCACCCAAGCCCATCAAAGACCCGTTCGGAAAGACTTTGATGCGCTCGAAGATTTGCATCGCCACCACGCCCAACGCCAGCGCAATCCACGCTCGCCCGCTTGAATGCCCCGCAGCCGATCGCCTTGATTTGCCCATGGCCCTCCGGCACCCTGCTCAAAACGCCTCCCAACACTTTTGCTGGGGACCAAATTGCCGCGCAACGTTTCCCGTTCACCCACCGTGCTCGCGACCGTGCTCGCAACGGCGATTATCGCTTCGGCGTGGTTGCTCGCCACCGCCCCGGCTGTGCTGGCTCAGGACGCCTCGCCACGGGGGCCAGCCGCAGCAGAGATCACACGGCTGCCGGCGGATCAGCGCTCGCACCACACCCTGACGCTGCCCGGCCGCATGTTGCGCTTCACGGCAATCGCCGGCTCGATCCCGATGACGAACACCGCCGGGCGCGTACTGGCTGACGTCGCCTTCACCGCCCACCTGCTCGACGGCGCGGATAAGCGCACGCGCCCCCTGACATTCGCCTTCAACGGCGGCCCAGGCGCGGCATCGACATGGCTGCAGCTCGGCGCACTCGGCCCCTGGCGCGTGCCCCTCACCGGCGACACCGTCCGCACCAAAGCCGCGCCCGCACTGCTCGATAACGCCGAAACCTGGCTCGATTTCACCGACCTCGTGTTCATCGATCCGCCGGGCACCGGCCACAGCCGCATCTGGCCCGCCATCGAGCGCAACCCACCCACAGCGCAAGGCGGCGGCCGTGGTCGCGGCGAAACCCAACGCTCCGCCGAAGCAGGTGGTCCCGCCTGGTTCTGGTCGATCCGCGGCGACATCGCGACGTTCGCCAGCTTCATCGCGAACTGGACGCGAAGCAACGAACGCACGGGATCCCCGATCGTGCTTGCCGGCGAAAGCTATGGCGGCTTCCGCGCGCCGCTGATCGCGCAAGCACTCAAAAGCGATCATGCCGTTGCCGTGCACGCGATGGTGCTCGTATCCCCGGTGTTGGATTTCGATGGGCGGCGTGGCTGGCTCCAGCCGCACCATTACGTGGCCCTGCTGCCGTCGATCGCAGCGACGCGGCTCGAACGCTCCGGCGTCGTCCCAACCCGCGCCGCGCTTGCGGAGGCTGAAACCTACGCACGCGGAGAATATCTCGTCGATCTCGTACGCGGGCCGCGCGACACCCAAGCCAGCGAACGGATCGCGGCGCGTATCGCAGCATTCACGGGGCTCGATGTCGAAAAAGTGCGCAAGCACGATGGCCGGCTCGGCGGCCGATCGTTCGTGCAGGAATCCGCCGGTTTCGGCGACAAGGCCGTCTCGCTCTACGATGCCGGCATCAGCGGGCTGGAACCGGCAGGCGGCGACCAGCGCGGCTTCGGCGATCCATTCACGTCAGGCCTGACGGCCCCCCTGACGGCAGCGATGGCAACCTTGCACGCGCGGCTCGGCTGGCGCGTGGAACGGCGCTATCTGATGCACTCGGGGGAAGCCAACCGGAGCTGGACCTGGCGCAACTCGCCGCATCCGCCCGAAGCTCTCGGCGCATTGCTGGACCTGCATCGCAAAGACCCAAAACTCATGACGCTGGCCACGCACGGCTTCACCGATCTCGTAACGCCCTACTTCGCGAGCGCATTGCAGCTCGACCAGCTCCCCACGTACGGGCAAACGCAGCGCATCAAGCTGGAGGTCTACCCCGGCGGACATATGCACTATAGTCGCGATGACTCACGCGCGCGGTTTCGGGACGACGTCGAGAAGGTGATCGGCGAGGTCGTGCAACCCAGCGTGAGATAACGATGCTGTCGAAAAGACGCACAAGGGGAGACGCCAGAATGAAAAAGTTACCCACCACCGCGCTCGCGCTCATGGCGATGACGCTCCTGACCGGCCAGCTTCACGCGCAGGAATGGCCGAACCGCCAGATCACCATGGTCATTCCATTCGCGGCCGGCGGCCCCGTCGACACTATCGGCCGTCTGCTCGGCCAATACGCCGGCGAAGCCCTCGGCCAGCAGTTCATCATCGAGAACGTCGGTGGCGCCGGCGGCATGATCGGCGCGGCGCGCGTCGCCAAAGCCGAACCCGACGGCTACACCGTGCTGCTCGGCGGCAGCGCCGTGCTCGCGCTCAATCAGGCCATCTACAAGAAGCCGATGGTCGACGGCGTCAAGGACTTCGAGCCCGTCAGCATGTTTGCCGATTCAGCCCGCGTTCTGCTCGTGCGCAAGGATTTCCCGGCGACCGACCTCAAAGGCTTCATGGAGCACGCCAAGGCCAACATGGCGAAGGTCCAGTATGGCTCGGCCGGCGTCGGCTCGGGCAGTCACGTGTGCGCGGTGCTGCTCGACGGCGTGCTCGGCGCCAAGGTCGCGCATGTACCCTATCGCGGCTCCGCGCTCGCCATGCAGGACCTCATCGCCGGCCGTCTCGACTACGTCGCCGAGCAGATTTCGACCGCGGTCTCCCACATCGAAAGCGGCTCGGTGCGGGCTCTCGCGACGATGGGTCTCGAGCGCGTCTCCGTCATGCCCAATCTCCCGACAGCGGAAGAAGCCGGCTTCAAGGGTCTCGATTGCGGCTCGTGGGCGGCCCTCGTCTATCCCAAGAAAACCCCCAAAGCGATCATCGACAAGCTCGCCAAGGCGATCGACCAGGTGCTCGACCAACCGGCCCTGCGCGAGCGCTACGACAAGATCGGCGTCTCGATCCCGGCCAAGGCGCGCCGGTCGCCCGAGTATCTCGCCAAGTTCACCCCCGAGGAAATCGAGCGCTGGGGCACAGCGATCCGAGCGGCGGGGTTGGTGCAGAATTGACGGCCTGTCGCGTCGGCGCTTGCGCCGGAGCGACCAGCCAAAAAGAACCGTCGGCGCCTGCGCCGGACCAAAATGCGCGGACCCGACCTCGGTCAACGCAAAACGGGGCAGACCTGATAGGCCTGCCCCCGATGTCCTACTTCTTTTTCCAATAGGCATGTTCCGGATAATAGCGTTTGCACCATCTTGGCTTAGCCAGAAGATCCCCCAGCGCGGGCATTAAATTCCATGCCAGCACCTCATAATTGTCTGCCGGATCTTGCTGCTGCCCGCAATTCTTACTGCCTGCCTTGGCCTCGACCTCACTGACCATATTTCTCGGCTTTCCCAACAAGACCTTGTCCGCAGGAGAATACCCCTCGCCCTTTTCTGCCTTGGTTGCGTCTTCAAAATTTCCGACTGCAAACGCCTCGTTGATGATCTGCTGCACTCCCTTTGCAATCTCGAAGAAAGCGGGCGCCTTATTGTATGCGTCACTCTTTTCGGCGAGGGGGTCGAAATCCAAATAACAGATCTGTTTCTGCTGATCATCGATGAGCTTCACTGGCAGTGAATTCACCCACTGATCCGATACCCGGTTCAACGCATACTTCTTCGTAAAGGGGTGAGGCTCACTATAAGGCTTGGCAAGTTCGGTAGGCTGTGATTTCAATGCAATCGTGATCGGCTTTTTGCCGGTAGCCGTGACCGGCAAACTATCGGTCCACGCCAGTGCTTATTTATTCTGGGGATCGTCTGGGCTTAGACCAACCGTGTATTGCGGCGCGGCGTCCGCCTTGGACAAGTGATGGCTGTAGGCTATCAGGTTCGCCGCCCCCTTCAATACCTGCCACCTTTCGAGCACGGAACAATCAAAGCAATTCACATCCGCCGCCGCGGCAATATTCCTCAAATTGAAGTTCAATTCATTTTCATACTTCACAATGGACGCGCGCGCAGCCGCCCTCATTCCCTTCCGGACCTCTTTATGAGCGGGAAGCCCGAACAACCTGAGGACCTTGTCGTCTTGGCTCGGATTGTTGGTTATCGGCTCAAGGGCTTTCTTCATCTCTGCATGCGCCGCATGAAGCCTTGCAAACAATGGCAGTTCATACTCGTCGTCGATCAGCGGTTTTCTGGCCTCCACCAAGTTGCAGACCCCGCCGCCGGATTCATCAGGCCCCGGAGATGACGGCTGCTGCGCGGCTTTCCAGCGATTGAACGCGTCACGCGTTCTGTTCTGGCAATTGGCATACTCGACCGATTTTTCATCGGGCCCTTTGTAGTTGATCAGCGCAATGCTGCAATAATTGAGTATGCTCTTCGGATCCTGGAATTTGTCGTTGAAAACAGGCGGGGCCTGAGCTTGAGTCGGACTCGCAGGAATCGTTGCTGCGGCAATTCCCACCGCCAACAGCCCGCTCGTCACACGAACATAATTCTTCTGGCGCGATTCAGATTTCATGAACATGACGGACTCCATTTCCTCTTTTCGGAACGACAGGTTATGTGCCCACCGGCCGAACACCGCCGACGTACTGCGCAATTCAGCGTGCATCGACCAGCACGCATCGATTTCCCAATTCTAACTCAGGGCTTTGCCTGAATGGTAAAGTCTCCGTCACAATAAGCGTTGCGTTGACTAGCAAACTCGACCGCTAGATCAAACCGCTGCCGCATGTTGGTTGGAACCAGCTCATTGTTGCGGTGTAGCTCCAGCACCGCTTCATGCTTGGCCGTGTCCGCTTCCAATCTCTTTTTTCTCTGCTCATCAAAACTGGAACCGATCAAAGTGGGCTTTCTCAGCGCCAGCAAGAACGCCTCCTCCTTGACCTTCCACTCCTGAACTCGTTTGTGACTTTTCTTGATGGCGTCGAAGTACAGACCGTTGATAGAAACGGTGACCTGACGGCTGGTCTGGGCATCCGCAATGGGCCGGCCTGTCTGCGGATCGAACAGAGGCAGCACGCCGTTTTCCGCAAATCTACCAAGCCATTCGAAATCGGCGAGCAGAAAACATTTCGTACATGATGGATTCTGAGAGATTGCGCCATACTTGGCCAAAGCCGCTTTGCCTTGCACGGTCGAAGATATGCTCTGCAATACGCTCAGGTATGACTCTGTATAGAGTTCCTTGGTGCCAAGCCACTCGGCATCCGGCGGTGCGTGTGGCGGGATGGCCTCCAGGTAGGTATTCAGGGCCAATTCCAGTTTTTCCAAGGCCGCGTTCAAAGGCTCGAATTTCGTGGAGCCCTTATAGCTTGCCCTGAATTCCTCCTCCCTGGACCTCAGCCACGCGTTTGCCGCGGTGCGAAGCTCGCATTTGTTGGCGCCCCCCGGACTCGGCAAACTCGACGAGCCGCCACCCTGGTGGTCGCGAGAACCAGGGAAATACCGGGCCAAATACCCTTGGTTTATTACACGGCGATTGATTGGTTTGGGCCGCCTGCAATACCTCCTTGGCATTGACAAAATTTCGACTGGGGCGGAGCGGCTGATTCAGATAGGTCTCAACAAAAACATGCAACGCCTTCTTTGAATTGGCACCGAAAGTCTTGTTGACCTCGTTCTCACGTGTGAGCCTATTGCCATAGCAGCCATTGTCGAAGAGGGAGTCTTGAAGCTGCGCTATTTCGATCTGGTTCCGCGCATTTGGATAAAGATTCTGGTGCAGCTCCAGCCATTGGCTCTGGCGGGCTCTTGGCTTGCTTGGATCATGCTCGGTCAGCGAGTTGGTGAAAAGCCTGGCGACCGTAACTTGCAACCTCGAGCAGATTCTCTGCTTCCTGTCGGCCTCGGTCCGAACATCGATCCAGCTATTTAAACGCCTTTTGTTGGGGACGTTACTGCGACTGTAGGCCTCGACGAAAGCGTGCATGGCCTTCTTGGTGAGTATACCGAAGTCCTGATCGACTTCGCTTTTGTGCGTAAGTAGATTGCCGTAGCACTCCTCGTCGAACAACGCATCCTGCAAAAGCGAGATATCGACCTTCGACACACTTGAAGGCGGGTAAAGCTGTCTAATCGTTGCTGTCTCGCCAGGGAATTCCTGGGCTGCAACCGTAGCTAACCCGGATATCCCGCCAAGGGCAAAGCTGACCGCAAACGCCGCGATACGAACGTACGATAAACCAAAGGGAATACGCATTTACAAACTCCCGCCCGTGAACAATTACGGGAAATAATAAACTGGACCGTGCCGTTGGTTATTTCCCCACGTCACACGACCGCTTCCAGCCCGGGGCACCACAGGCGCTCCAAACCGTTAGAAAAAAAAACTGTACATCAACATGAGTTGAGCCTGCCACAAAAAAAGCTAGATTGGTGTGCGGCAGCCACGATCATGTTGCAACCCGGCCTCATTTTACGATGAGGCCGGACCTTCGTGCGCTTTTATTCCGCCGCATCCCGATGGCTCGCGAGCACTTGATCGGCGAGCTTGCCGGTCAGCTCCGACAGGTGATCGAAACTCGAGCTGAACGAGCCGACACCTGCCGTCACCGAGCGCAATTCGACAATCAAGTCGTCCATCTCCGAAGCTGGAAGTTGCGCCTTGACGAGATCCCAACCGGGCCAACCATCACGTGGGGCAAAGCCCTGGATCTGGCCGCGCCGCTGCGACACCATCCCGGTTACCTTCGCCGTCGCATCGTTCGGCACCGCGATCTCGACCTGCATCACCGGCTCGAGCAGCACAGGGTTGCAGCGTGGCAGCCCATCCGCCATCGCCATGCGGCCGGCCTGCCGGAACGCCATGTCCGAGCTGTCGACCGTGTGATAGCTCCCGTCCTTCAAGGTGACGGCGACATCCACCACCGGAAAGCCGAGCGGGCCCGACTTCATGAAGTCGCTGACCCCGATCTCCACCGAAGGGATATACTGCCGGGGCACCGCGCCGCCGACGATCTTTTCCGCGAAACGGAACCCCTCGCCACGCGGCAACGGCCCGATCTCGATCACCACGTCGCCGAACTGGCCGTGCCCGCCCGACTGCTTCTTGTGCCGCCCACGGATCGTCGTCGCCGCGCGGATCGTTTCCTTGTACGGAATGCGCCGCCGCTTGCGTTCGACCTCGACCGCATACTTGCGTTTGAGCCGTTCCAGCGCCACGCGCAGGTGCATCTCGCCCTGGCCGAGCAATAGCAATTGGTGCGTATCCTCGTTGTGCTCGACACGAATGCTGGGGTCTTCTTCCTGCAGCTTGGCAAGCGCCGCGGACATCTTGACCTCGTCCTTGCGTTCCTTGACCGCGATCGCGATCGCGTAAACCGGCGTCGGCATCGCAGGCACATCAACGACATCGATGGCCTTGTTCCCGGCGGTCAGCGTATCGCCGGTGCGCGCGTGCTCCATGCGGCCGAGAGCAACCGTTTCGCCAGCCTTGGCGCCGCCACGCTTGGTCGTCTGTGCACCGAGCAGCGAGAACACACCGGCGGCGCGGTCGTCGCCATGCGGACCGATCACCTCTGTGCCGTCGCCGACGTCACCGGCCAACACCCGCGCGATCGACAACTTACCACCGTGCGCGGAGTACATCGTCTTGATGACATGCGCGGCGGACGACACGCCTTCCAGTCCGATGCGCTTCACGGTATCGGCCACGAACGGCGCCTCGTGACGCAGCACCTTCAGCAAACGCACGATGCCGTTTCCGTTCTCCGCCGAGCCAAGCAGCACCGGCACGATCAGGCCCTCGCGGAACTCACGCGCGAGATCGTCGAACACGCGGTCGCGCGGCGGCTCGAGATCGGAAAGCAGTTGCTCCATCAGCTCGTCGTCGTAATCGGCGAGCTTCTCGAGCATGCTGAAGCGGGCTTCCTTCTTACGCTCCGCCAGCGTCTTCGGCATCTCGATCACTTCGGACGTGGCATGCTCGCGATAAACGAACGCGCGTTCCAATGCGAGATCGACGAAGCCGGTCGCAATCCCGTTGTCCCAGATCGGAATCTGGCGCAGCACCAGCGGTTTCTTGCTGGCCGGCTGCAGCTCCTCGAGCACGTCGCGCACACGCGTATCGAACGTGTCGATCTTATTGAGGAAGATCACGTGCGGCAGGCCCATGTCGTCGAGCTGCTTCAGGATCACCTGCAACGAGGGCACGCGCTTGGGATCGGGCTCGCACACCACGATCGCAGCATCCGCGACGGCAAGCACATTGGCCGCCTCATGCTGGAATTCGATGGAGCCTGGACAGTCGACGAAGGTGAAGCGATCCCCGAGAAACTCGCAGTCGGCGACGTTGAGCTCCACGCTCATGCCGTGCTCGCGGGCCTCCTCGGACGTATCCCCTGTTGTTGTCTTATCCTTGATGGTGCCTTGCCGGGTAATCGCACCGGTACGGGCCAATATTGCCTCCAGCAGTGTCGTCTTGCCGGAGAGGTAGGGCCCGATCAGTGCGATGCAACGGGCGCTGCGGGCACGGCCATTGCCGTTCGTACCTGCGGATTGCGCCATGGGTTCCTCCTTTGTGCAGGCATGTGGACGCGACGCCGCGCCCGCACCTGCAAAGAGGACACGGCAGCGACATGTTGTCCCGGGAACAGGGCGAACGCAAGGCCTGAAGAAGTACGTACAGCGCCAATAGTGCCGCTGTCTGGCGCGTCAGCTTCCCGCTTTGTCGCCAGTTGGGCGCTCGGATACGCGCAGCGCATCGGCGAGGCGCGTGCGCGCGGAGCCCGGCGCCAAAGGCTTCTGCTGGCTTTCGTGCGGCGCCCAACCCGTCATCGTGACGATCTCGAACGTGGCCGCGATCCGCCCATCCGGCGCGCCGAACCGTTCGCAATAGATTTCCATCGCACGCATCAGCGTGGCACGCCGCAATGGCGCGCGCCGCCGCGCCACCAGAACGTTGGTTGCGCCCATCCCCCGCAGTTCGCGCATCAAATCGAGCGGCGTGGCGTAGGTGACGTTGACGATATCGCTGTCCGCAACCGGCAAAGCGAATTTCGCGCGCTGCAACAAATGCCCGGCGTCGCGCACATCCGCGAACGGGGCCACGCGCGGCGATGCGCCGCCTTCCATCTCGGCCTCGGCGGCCAGCAACGACGCGCGCAATTCATGCAGCGTAAGCCCACCCAGCATCGCGCCGAGAAACAATCCATCGGGCTTCAAAGCACGGCGGATCTGCGCCAGCGTACCGGGCACATCGTTGACATGCTGCAACGTCAGCGGCGCAACGAGCAGATCGAGCGAACCATCGCGAAACGGCAGCAGCTCCTCGTCGGCAAGAACACGCGGGCCCGAACAGGCAGCAAGCAGGCGCGGCGCGGTCTCGGCCTCGATCACCGTGCCGATCGCCGGCAGCTCGCGTAGAAGGCGGCCCACGACACCATGATGCGCGCCAAGCACCACGGCGGTCTCGAACGTACGGCGCACAACCGAAAGACGCTCGGTGAGATCCTCGCCAACGCGACGCAGCAGAAAGTCATGCGCGGTGGCATCAGCGGCAGCACGATCGCGGCGGCGCACGAGCAGTGCGCGGTCGAAAATCTGAGGGCCCGGATTGTGGCCACGCGGTAGGGGGGGCTTTATGCTCATTCCCCACCAATCTACGCGCAATTGCCGGCCTTGACCAATGCAAGGCGGCACGTGCCGGTATCCCGGCTGCTGCAATCTATCGCCAGCACAAACATTGCAGCCCTGTGCCTATGGTGGCAGATACGTCGATCATACGAGCGGGCCGCTGCCCGCCACCCCGTTTTCCAGAAAACAGGCATCCCCTCGTGAAAGCAATCCTCAACTGGTTCGAGCGGCGCATCGAGGCGTTCACGCCCGAAGAGCCGGAAAAACCGCCCGAGACGCTGTGGCCGTTCTACTGGCACTTCGTGAAGCCGGTCTGGCCGTTGTTCGCGGCTCTGATGGTGGTTGGCCTTGCAGGCTCGCTGATCGAGCTTGCGCTCTATGCCTTCGTCGGCCGCATCGTCGATATGATGAAGGATGCCAAGTCGCCCGAGACGTTCCTCGCTGACAATGCGGGGATGCTGCTGTTTTGGGCGTTCGTGGCGCTGATCCTGCGGCCGGCGATCTCGACCGCGCACGATCTCTTCAAGCAGCAGACGATCGCCGGCGCATTCACGACCCGCATCCGCTGGCAGACCCACCGCTACGTGCTGCGCCAAAGCCTCGGCTTCTTCCAGAACGATTTCGCCGGCCGCATCGGCTCGAAGGTGATGCAGACCGGGACGGCGTTGCGCGAGTCCGTCGTGCAGGTGACGGAGGCCCTGTGGTTCGCCGCGGTGCAGTGGATCGGCGCGCTGCTCCTATTCGCGGACGCCGACTGGCGGCTGACGCTCCCGCTGATCGGCTGGCTCATCCTCTACGGCTTCGTGCTCAAGCACTTCGTGCCGCGCATAAAGGAGTACTCCTACCAGTCCTCCGAGGCGCGCTCGGCGCTGAACGGTCGCATCATCGACAGCTACTCGAATATCCAGACCGTGAAGCTGTTCGCCCACGCGACACGCGAGGACAACGCCGCGCGTGTGGTGATGGAGGACCATCTCGTCAAATACCAGCGCGGCCAGCGCAATCTGACGCAGATGGAGCTGGCGCTCTATACGATCAACGGCCTGCTGCTGGTTGTGGCGACGGGGCTCGCGATCAAGCTCTGGTCGACGGGGGCGGTCACCATCGGCGCGGTGGCGTTGACTACGACGATCGTGATCCGGCTGATGGCAATGTCGGGCTGGATCCTGTGGACAGTCGCCGGCATCTTCGAGAACGTCGGAACCGTGCAGGAGGGCATGGAGACGATCGCGCGGCCGAACGCGGTGCTCGATGTGCCGGACGCCAAGCCCCTGGTCGTGGCCAAGGGCGAGATCCGTTTCGACGAGATCGGCTTCCACTATGGCAAGGCCACCGGCGGCATCATCGGAAATCTCACCTTGACGATTGCGCCGGGCGAAAAGGTCGGCGTCGTCGGCCGGTCGGGCGCGGGTAAGTCGACGCTGGTCAGCCTGCTGCTGCGCTTCTACGACCTGGAGAAGGGCCGCATCCTGATCGACGGGCAGGACATCTCGAAGGTGACGCAGGAGAGCTTGCGTGCGCAGATCGGCATGGTCACGCAGGACACCTCGCTCCTGCACCGCTCGATCAAGGACAACATCCTTTACGGGCGGCCGGACGCCGCCGAGCCGACGATGCTGGCCATGGCCAAGCGCGCGCAAGCCGACGAATTCATCGCCGAGCTCGAGGACCTGCGCGGGCGCAAGGGCTATCAGGCCCACGTCGGCGAGCGCGGCGTGAAGTTGTCCGGCGGGCAACGCCAGCGGATCGCGATTGCGCGCGTGCTGCTGAAGGATGCGCCAATCCTGCTGCTCGACGAGGCGACCAGTGCGCTCGACAGCGAAGTCGAAGCGGCGATCCAGGACCAGCTCGTTAACCTGATGCAGGGCAAGACAGTGATCGCCATCGCCCACCGCCTCTCCACCATCGCGGCGATGGACCGCCTCGTCATCATGGACAAGGGCGCCATCGTCGAGATGGGCAGTCACGCGGAGCTTCTCAAACGCGGCGGCGTCTACGCCGAGCTGTGGCGGCGCCAGTCCGGCGGGTTCCTGGCGAAAGAGGCGGCGGAGTAGGTGGTGGAGATCAACAAGCGCGCCGGGTCCAACAACCAGCACCCGCTTGAACTCATCCCCCGTATTCGTGGTATCATGCACCATGAGCACGAAGACCCAAGATGACATCCAGCCGAAAGCCGTCATGAGCCCTGACGAACTCGAGCGCTGGAACGCGTTGGCCCCCGTCGAGCAACTTGCACGCTTGCGCGCCGCCATTCAGCGCGGCCTGGATTCCGGGCCAGCGGAACTCAACATGGACCAAATCTGGACTCGCATCCGCGCACGCCATCCCGATGCCAAGCTATAAGCTGTCCAAGGAGGCGGCCGCCGACATCGAGGACATCGGCGACTACGGAATGCGGACGTTCGGCCTCGCCCAGGCACTGAAGTATCACCTCGGGATGGAAAGTCGGTTCGAGCTGCTGGCCGAATTCCCGCGGATCGGGATCCCGAGCTACGATCTGCGACCTGGGCTCTATCACCAGCCCTATCAGGCGCACACCATCTTCTACACCATCCAACCCGATCACATTCTCATCGTTCGCGTGCTGCCCGCCGGCGCCGATTTCGCGCGCCATCTCTGATCCGAGAGGAGCCTGCAATGAAACCCTTCGCCTACACCTCCGACCCCGTCCGCGTGATCTTCGGCCGCGGCACCCTCGACAAGGTCGCCGGCGAAGTCCGGCGGCTCGGCTGTTCGCGCGCCCTCGTGCTCTCGACACCGCAGCAGAAGACGGAGGCCGCCGATCTCGCGCAACGGCTCGGGCCGCTTGCCGCCGGCATCTTCTCCGAAGCCACCATGCACACGCCCGTCGACGTGACGGAGCGCGCGCTGAAAATCGTTGAAAGCGTCAAGGCCGATTGCACGGTCGCACTCGGCGGCGGCTCCACCACGGGGCTCGGCAAGGCGATCGCGTTGCGCACCGACCTGCCGCAGATCGTGATCCCCACCACCTACGCCGGCTCGGAAGCCACCGCGATCATCGGCGAGACCAAGGACGGCGTGAAGATCACGCAGCGCACGCTCAAGGTGCTGCCGGAAGTCATCATCTACGACGTCGACCTCAACATGACGCTGCCGGTCGCCCTCACCGCGACATCAGGCATGAATGCCATCGCCCACGCCGTCGAAGCGCTTTACGCCCAGGACCAGAACCCCGTCACGTCGCTGATGGCGGAGGAGGGCGTGCGCGCCCTGGCCCGCGCGCTGCCGATCATCGTCGAGCGCCCGAACGATCCCGAAGCCCGCTCCGATGCACTGTACGGCGCGTGGCTATGCGGCACCTGCCTCAACGCGGTCGGCATGGCGCTGCATCACAAGCTCTGCCACACCCTCGGCGGCTCGTTCGATCTCCCTCACGCGGAGACACACACCGTCGTGATCCCGCACGCGACGGCCTACAACGCGGCAGCCGCGCCCGAAGCGATGCGTCGGATCGCGGCCGCACTCGGCGCGCGCGATGCCGCCCAAGGCCTGCACGATCTCGCCAAACGGCTCGGTGCGCCGACGTCGCTCGCCGCACTCGGCATGAAGGAGGACGGCATCGACAAAGCCGCCGATCTCGCCGTCAAGAACCCCTATTGGAACCCGCGCCCGATCGACCGCGCCGGCATCCGCCGCCTGATCGACAATGCGTTTCATGGGCGTGCGCCAACGCCGTAGGGCGGTCAAGCGCGAGAGCGCGCAGCCCGCCGGCCTCAGCCCAAGAACTCGGCGGGCTGCGCGCAGTGCGCTTGCCCGCCCTACGGACCCTCACCGCACGCCGAGCTTCTTCTGCAGGCTCGACGACGACGTGGTGTACTGGAACAGCAGCTTCTTATCGGGATAGATGTAGCGGTGCGCCGCCTGGGCCATCAGCGCGCCCTCGTGGAAGCCGGACAGGATCAGCTTCAGCTTGCCCGGATACGTATTGATATCGCCGATCGCGAAAATACGCGGCGTGCTCGTCTCGAACCGCTCGGTATCGACGGGAACGAGGTTTTCTTCCAGATTGAGCCCCCAGTCCGCCACCGGACCAAGCTTCATCGTCAGCCCGAAGAACGGCAGCATGGCCGTACACGGCACCCGCTCCTCGCCGTCCTTAGTCTTGATCGTCACCGCGTCGAGCTGACCGCCCGCACCCGACAAGGCCGTCGCCTGACCGATCAGCAGCCGCACCTTGCCCTCGGCAACCAGCGCCCGCATCTTCTCCACCGAATGCGGCGCCGCGCGGAACTCGTCGCGGCGATGCACCAGCGTGAGGCTCTTGGCGATCGGCTGCAGATTGAGCGTCCAGTCGAGCGCGCTGTCGCCGCCACCGACGATCACCACATCCGCGCCGCGCCACTGCTCCATCCGCCGCACGGCGTAGTGCACCGACTTGCCCTCGTAGGCCTCAATGCCCGGCAATGGCGGCCGCTTCGGCGTGAATGACCCGCCGCCGGCCGCGATCACCACCACCTTCGCCAGGAACTCCGTACCGGCATCCGTGACGAGGCGAAAACGTCCGTCCGGTGTTTTCTCGAGTTGATCGATGCGCTGGCTGAAATGGAACGCCGGCCCGAACGGCTTGATCTGCTCCATCAGCTTGTCGACCAGCTCCTGCCCGGTGACGATCGGCAGCGCGGGAATGTCGTAGATCGGCTTCTCCGGATAAAGCTCGGCGCACTGGCCACCGGCCCTATCGAGAATGTCGACCAGATGGCACTTGATATCGACGAGGCCCAATTCGAACACCGCGAAGAGGCCCACGGGCCCCGCACCGATGATCACGGCATCGGTCTCGATCGGCGCGGAAGATGTGACCTCGGCCTGCATCGCGTGCGGGCTCCTTACTGTAATAAAAACGGGCTCGTCAGAATTGCTTCTCGGGCACGCGGACCACGAGCCCGTCGAATTCGGCGACGACCTTGATCTGGCACGACAGGCGGCTTTCCTCGCGCACGTCGAACGCGAAGTCGAGCATATCCTCTTCCATCTCGGCGGGCTTGCCGACCTTCGCCTTCCACGACGGGTCGACGTAGACGTGGCAGGTCGCGCACGCACACGCGCCGCCGCATTCGGCCTCGATACCCCCGATTGAGTTGAGCTTGGCCGCCTCCATGACCGTGATGCCCGGCTGGGCCTCGACGGTCTGGCTGGTGCCGTCCGGCTGAATGTAGGTGATCTTCGCCATATCGAACGGCTGCTCCTTAAGCTTTTATCCCGAAACGCCCGGTCCACTTAGCCGCGCCGCCCCCCGAATTCAAGGGATGCGGCCGACGTGTCGCGCGTCGTTGGTTACGATGGCGTAGGCTCTGATGTCCCTTGTCAAGCGGTGCGGGCGTGGCTTGGCGGCCGTGCCGCGGATGCGGTCGGATAGTGTAGGGCAGGATCGCGCAGAAGGGGAGGCGGAGCCGGAGACGTCGGTTGGCAAGCTCTGATACGCGGGTTGGATAC
>CAMDPA010000069.1 GCA_945903565.1 Devosia equisanguinis
GGCGGAGGCGGCCGGCTACTCGCTTGCCGACGTCGTCGGCGGCGGCGGCGGTGCTCGCGCCACCAAGGGCCGGCCGGTGGCTGCCAAATTCGCCAACCCGGAAAACCGCGCCGAAACCTGGTCGGGCCGGGGCCGCAAGCCCAACTGGATGTCCGCCAAGCTCAAGGCCGGCGCCAGCATGGACGACTTCCGGCTGTAAACCTCGGCGGCAAGCAGCGGCCGCCCTGATTGCCCGCTGGTATCTACCTCGCCCCCTTCTTTCTACGGATAAGAAAAGGGTGGGCCTGGGAGGGTCACCCTCCCAGCAGGGTCTGGGACGGATCCCAGTCGCGCCTGCGGCGCGAAGGCTACCTGACGGTCGTGGAGACGCATTTGTGCTGTTTCCAAGCCGCTGATGCGAACTTGCGGTGATCGGCCCTTTCTCGGCCACCGTGGCGGTGCTACATGCACGCACATGACCGACATAGCCAATATCCGCAACTTCGCGATTATCGCCCACATCGACCACGGCAAGTCGACCTTGTCCGACCGGCTGATCCAGCTCTGCGGCAACGTCACCGACCGCGAGATGAAGGACCAGATCCTCGACTCGATGGACATCGAGCGCGAGCGCGGCATCACCATCAAGGCCCAGACGGTCCGGCTCGACTACAAGCACAAGGATGGCAAGCTCTATCAGCTCAACCTGATGGATACCCCCGGCCACGTCGATTTCGCCTACGAGGTGTCGCGCTCGCTGGCCGCCTGCGAAGGCGCGATCCTGGTGGTCGACGCCAGCCAGGGCGTGGAGGCGCAGACGCTCGCCAACGTCTACAAGGCGCTCGACAATAATCTGGAAATTCTCCCGGTCCTCAACAAGATCGACCTGCCCGCCGCCGACGCCGACCGCGTCAAGGCGCAGATCGAGGACGTGATCGGCATCGACGCCTCCGAAGCAATTGGCGTGTCGGCCAAGACCGGCCTCAATGTGGCCGCCGTTCTGGAAGCCATCGTCGAGCGCCTGCCCCCGCCCAAGGGCGAGCGCGACGTGCCCCTCAAGGCGATGCTGATCGACAGCTGGTATGACGCGTATCTGGGCGTCGTCGTGCTGTTGCGCGTCAGGGAAGGCGTGCTCAGGCGCGGCCAGCGTATCAAGTTGATGTCGACGGACGCCGGCTACACGGCGGAGCGGGTCGGCATCTTCCGGCCCAAGCAGGAAATGCTGGACGAACTCGGCCCGGGCGAGGTCGGTTTTTTCACCGCCGGCATCAAGCAGGTGGCCGACACCCGCGTCGGCGATACGATCATCGACGAGAAGAACACGACCGCCGAACCGCTGCCGGGCTTCAAGCCAGCCCAGCCTGTGGTGTTCTGCGGCCTGTTTCCCGTCGACGCTGCCGATTTTCAAGACCTCCGCGAGGCGATGTCGAAGCTGCGGCTCAACGACGCCAGCTTCTCGTACGAGACCGAAACGTCCGCCGCGCTCGGCTTCGGCTTCCGCTGCGGTTTCCTCGGCTTGCTGCACCTGGAGATCATCACCGAGCGGCTGGAGCGCGAGTTCAACCTTGATCTTATCACGACGGCGCCGAGCGTGATTTACAAAATGCACATGAACGACGGCACGATGCTGGACATGCACAATCCCGCCGACATGCCCGACGTGATGAAGATCAAGCACATCGACGAGCCGTGGATCGAAGCGACGATCCTGGTGCCGGACGACTACCTCGGCGCCGTCTTAAAGCTCTGTCAGGACCGGCGCGGGCGCCAGAAGAACCTGACCTACGCCGGTTCGCGCGCCATGGTCGTCTACGATCTGCCGCTCAACGAGGTGGTGTTCGATTTCTACGACCGGCTGAAGAGCGTATCGCGCGGCTATGCCTCGTTCGACTATCACATCGACAAGTACGAGGAAGGCGACCTCGTGAAGCTCTCGCTGCTCGTCAATTCCGAGCCGGTCGACGCGTTGTCGATGATCGTGCACCGCTCGCGCGCGGAAAGCCGTGGGCGCTCGATGTGCGAGAAGCTGAAAGACCTGATCCCGCAGCATCTCTTCCAGATCCCGATCCAGGCCGCGATCGGCGGCAAGATCATCGCCCGCGAGACCATCAAAGCCATGCGCAAGGACGTGATCGCCAAGTGCTACGGCGGCGATATTTCCCGCAAGCGCAAGCTTCTGGAAAAGCAGAAGAAGGGCAAGAAGAAGATGCGCGAATTCGGGTCCGTAGAGATCCCGCAAGAGGCGTTCATTGAAGCGCTGAAGATGGATGATAATTGAGCAAGGGCATCCCGGGCGCAATCAGCCAACGAACCAGCCGACTTTTCCTCTTCGCTTGCAGGTCCCACGAAGGGCCCCACATGCCATGCGTTCGTGACGTCATCGTCGCTGCAATGAACTCGCTGGCGTTGGCGGCTGCGTCGTTGGATCTGTCAGTTGCATAGATCCTCTTCCGGTATTGAAAAAGCACGAGCGCCGGCTGGCCGGGAAATCGTTACTGGTTGCTCTGGCGCAAGCGCCAATGCAACGCTGGTTGCTCTGGCGCCACGACAACACTCCCACCCTCACGCGGTTTCCCGCGCGAGGATGAAAGTGGCTCAGGGGCGCGGGGCGACAAGTGTCCGCGTTAGTTTGAATAGTTTGATGCGGCACAAGTGCCGCCCCGCACAGGATTTCAGACGGCATACCCACGGCGTTGAACCGGATCATCGGACCCCCGAGTCTCACGGGGGCGGACGTGGCGAGCCTCGGCCCAGAGGTGCGCGTTAACACCGGGTGGGCCGACCTGTATCCCGCCCCTCACTTTTTGGACGCCTCCGGAAGCGACCCCTGGGCGGAGCGGGATAAAGGGAGATTACGCGGTGCTGGAGAGGCGGGGATAAGTTCGGTGGCGAATGCGGCACCCGTTATTGGCCTGCGGCCAGTGAGAGGCTATCCGCCTCTCACGCTCTCCGACCAGGGCCCGGGCCCTGGACCCGTCCTCTGATGGACCGCGTGGATGGTTGGTATACCTTCAGCTGCAGACGTGAAGTAAGCCGTTCACGTCCGGCAGTCGTGGACCGCCAATCCCCATTTGCACCCGCGCGCACACCAGCATAGCATCGCCGCAACCGGACGGCTGTGATGCGGCGCGCCTCCATTCGTCATGTAACCGCGACTAGGGAGATGTTTGAGCCATGGCCTACAAGATCCTCATGATGGGCGCGTCCTACGGCTCGCTGCTCGCATCGAAGCTGCTGTTCGGCGGCCACTCCGTGACGCTGGTCTGCCTGCCCGCCGAGGCCGATTTATTCAACGCGGAAGGCTTTCGCGTGCGCATGCCGGTGAAGGGACGCAAGGAGCAGATCGAGATCGACTCGCGTAAGCTGCCGGGCAAGGTCTCGGCCTGCGGTCCCGGAGACGTGAACCCGAGAGATTTCGATCTTGTCGGTCTTGCGATGCAAGAGCCGCAATATCGCTCGCCCGGCGTGCGCGAATTGCTCGACGCGGTGGCGACGTCGCGCGTGCCGTGCATGTCGATCATGAACATGCCGCCGCTGCCCTACGTGAAGCGCATCCCCGGCCTCGACCACACGGCGCTCGAAGCTGCCTATACCGACGCCAGCGTTTGGAACAATTTCGATCCGGGAACGCTGACGCTGTGCAGCCCCGATCCGCAGGCGATCCGCCCGCCCGAGGAGAAGGTCAATGTGCTGCAGGTCACCCTGCCGACCAACTTCAAGGTTGCGCGCTTCGACAGCGACACGTCGACCGCCATCCTGCGCGCGCTCGAGAAGGATATCGAGGCCGTGCGCTTCGATGCACCGGAAGGCAAAATCGAGCTGCCCGTGAAGCTGAAGGTACACGACTCCATCTTCGTGCCGCTGGCCAAGTGGGCAATGCTGCTCGCCGGCAACTACCGCTGCGTGACCAAGGACGGCATGCGGACGGCGCAAGAGGCCGTGCATACCGACATCGACACCTCGCGCTCGGTCTACAACTTCGTCAACGATCTCGTCGTGAAGCTCGGTGCAGCGCCTGGGGATCTCGTGCCGTTCGAGAAGTACGCCGCCGCCGCGCAGAGCCTGACACGCCCCGCCTCGGCAGCACGTGCGCTCAACAACGGGGCACCGTTCATCGAACGCGCCGACAAACTGGTGCAGTTGATCGCCAAGCAGAAGGGCCTCAGCCACCCCGCCATCGACGCCAACGTAGTGCTCGTCGATAGCCGGATCGAGGCGAACCGCAAAGCCGCGGCGGCAAAGGCGTAAGGGAGTTGGTGCGCAGTGTGGCGGCTACGCGCAAGCAATGGCATACCGGCGAGCAATCTCGAAACCCTAGTCAGACTTCTGCTCGCCGGTCTGAGCCCGCCTATGTCGGGTTACGGCCAACGGGCCTAACCCAACATAGGAACCTGTGCGTGACGGTTTCCAAGGTGCTCAAGGTGCTGTGGGGAAATAGCAGGATTACTCCGCTGCGGCGCCGATCTTGATTGCCTTGACCTTCTCCCATAGCCATTCGGGCGCGAAGTCCGCGCCGTTCGGCCAGACCAGGGTATGAAGCTCAGGGTCGGCCTTGAGCTTGGCAAACTCGGCCACGTCCTTGAGCGGTTCGAATACCTCACCCCACAATTCCTCCTTCAGGTCGAGCTCACCGGCAAGACCGTCTTTGAAGCGCAGCCAAACGCGATAGCCACCCAAATAGCGGGCTTCCAGAAGTCGCGGGATCATGGTCACTCCATCGGCTCGATCTTTTTGAGCGCCTTGCGTTCGGAAGCCAGGCGAGCGTTTTCACGTAGTTCTTCCTCATGCAACGCACGCCATCTTTCGACGCGCCTCAACACGCGTCGCGGCAGGCTACCGGCAAGCACTTCACCGGTTTCAACGGCAATCGTCGCATCGTGCTCTCCATAGGTCACGTGAAAATGTGGCACGCCATGCTCACGATGATACATCGCAATGATTATCCCGAAGAAGCGGCACAATTCCGGCATTCCGCCCCCTCCGGCACGATCGACGCTTTTTGCATGAATCAGTTATAGTCTTACCCAGAATGCCACATGCATCTGCCGTGTAGACTTGTCCTCCCTCCAGATCCCCCAATCGGCCCGCTTGGAACTCACGCGTGAACTCGCATAGACTGCCAGGAACGATCAGCCGTGGCGCACGAATGTCCGCGGCGTTGAATTGGGGGGCACATCCAAATGCACACACGTGGTCCGCGCATTCGAGCATTTGTCCTGGCCGGGCTTGCGCTCGCGGCCTGCACCGCGCCAGCCTCCGCCCAGACCGATCCCCTGGCCGACGCCTATAAAGGCCGCACGGCAACCGTCGTGGTGTCGTCGAGCCCCGGCGGGGGGTACGATACGCTGTCGCGCGCCATCGCCCGCCACATCGGCCGGCATCTGCCGGGCAATCCCAACGTCGTCGTGCAGAACATGCCCGGCGCAGGCGGCATCGTCGCCACCAACTATATGTACAACGTCGCGTCCAAGGACGGCCTTATGATCGCGGGTGTCCAGAACAACGCGCCGCTCGAGCCGCTGTTCGGCACCAAGGCCGCGATCTACGACGCGACGAAGTTCAACTGGATCGGCACGCCGAGCGTCGAGGTCGGCTTGATGGCAGTGTGGCACGCCGCCGGCGTCAAGACGATCGATGAAGCCCGGCAAAAAGTTCTGTCCGCTGGCTCCTCCGGTGCCAACTCCGCGCCGAGTTTTTACGCGCATCTGCTCAACGACCTGCTCGGCATGAAGATCAAGGTCGTGGCCGGCTACAAGGGGCAAACCGAGGCGTTCTTCGCGATGGAACGCGGCGAACTCGACTTCTACGGCACCACGTTCTGGAGCGCGCTGACCTCCACCAAGCCGGACTGGATCGCCAACAAAAGCGTCAACTTCGTCGTGCAATACGGACCGGAGAAGGTGCGTGAACTACCCGACGTACCGTTCCTGCGCGACATCATAACAAAGCCGGACGACCGCACGCTGCTGATCGCAGCCGAAGGCCCGCTGACGCTGGGCCGGCCCTATCTGATGCCGCCGGGCGTCGCCGCCGATCGAGTCGCGGCCATGCGCAAGGCCTTCCAGGATACGATGAAAGATCCGCTGTTCCAGGCCGACGCGAACAAGCAGAAGCTTGACGTATCCAGCCCGCGCAAGGGCGAGGAACTTCAAAAAGAGCTGGAAACGATCTACAAGACACCACCCCATATCGTGGAGCGCTTGCGCCGCATCGCACAACAATAGTGAGCGGTCTCCTATGAGCAGCAACACCTACGACTACATCATCGTTGGCGCCGGCTCGGCCGGCTGCGTACTCGCCAACCGGTTGAGCGCGGACCCGGCGTTGCGCGTGCTGCTGCTCGAAGCCGGCGGCCGCGACCTCGATCCGCTGATCCACATTCCCCTCGGCATGGGGAAAATCCACCAGCACCGCCTGCACGACTGGGGCTACGATTCCGAGCCTGAACCCAATCTTGCCGGACGACGCCTCAAAGCCCTTCGCGGCAAGGTGCTCGGCGGCAGCTCCGCCATCAACGTGATGGCCTTTACGCGAGGGTCTCCGGGGGACTTCAACCGCTGGGCCAGCGGTGGCGCGAAGGGCTGGGCCTGGGCCGATGTGCTGCCCTATTTCAAGCGGATCGAAGCCTGGGAAGATGGCGCGACAGTCGCGCGCGGCGCGGATGGCCCGGTCGGCGTGCAATGGGCCCGCACCACCGACCCGCTCTACGACGCCTGGCGCGAGGCCGCGCGCGTGGCCGGCTGGCCGCTGACCGACGACTACAACGGACCCGCGCCCGTCGGTTTTGGCCGCAGCCAGTATTCGATTCGCGACGGCCGCCGCTGTTCCGCAGCGGTCGCCTATCTCGCGCCCGCCAGGGAACGCGCGAACCTGACCGTCGCGACCCGCGCGCTGACCACCCGCGTTATCTTCGAGGGCACCCGCGCAACCGGCATCGAATACACTCAGGGCAGCACGTTGCGTCGCGCCGAAGCTGGCCGCGAGGTGATCCTGTCGGCGGGCGCTTTCAACACGCCGCAATTGCTGATGCTCTCGGGCGTCGGCCCGGCGGCGCATCTGCGCGAAACCGGCATAACGCCAATTCTCGATCTGCCGGTTGGCCTCAATCTTCAGGATCACCTGGCCCCACTGATCTTGTGGTCGCGGCCCGACAGCAACGCGAGCCCGTTCCGTGACAGCTTACGCTTCGACCGTATCGCCGCGTCGATGATCGAGGCCTATGTGTTCGGAACCGGGCGCGCCACCGTCGTGCCGGGTGGGTTGCACGCCTTCATCAAGACGAAGCCGGATCTCGAAGCCCCCGACGTCGAGTTCATGTTCCGCGGTGCCCCGCCCAGCGCCGATGTCTGGTTTCCCGGCATCAAGCCGGCCTATCCCGATGCATACGGCATCAGATCTTGCCTGTTGCACCCCGCATCGCGCGGCACGGTCACGCTGCGTTCCGCCGATCCCAAAGCCGCCCCACGCATCAACTTCAACTTCCTGAGCGAGCCGAGCGACCTCGAAGGGCTGCGAAACGCCTTCAAGATCGCCCGCGATGTCGGTGGGCGCGCGCCGCTCGCGCCGTTCCGTGGCGTCGAACTCGCGCCCGGTCCCGCGATCGACACCGATGCCGCGATCGACGACTGGCTCCGGCGCACGCTCCTCACCGCCGATCATCCCGCCGGCACCGCAAAAATGGGAACCGGCCCCGACGCCGTCGTCGATCCGCAGCTCAGGGTGTGCGGCGCGGAGGGGTTGCGCGTCGTCGACGCCTCCGTGATGCCGGATCTCACCTCCGGGCATCTCAATGCGCCTGTCTTGATGATGGCCGAGAAGGCCGCCGACATGATCCTGGCGGCAGCACGCGGTGGATCCACGCGGGTCGGCCGTGAAGCGGCGTTGACTTCCCCGTCGCCCCCACTAACGATGCCGGCCGGAAAGCCGCTGCATTAGACCGTGGCACCGCCGTCGCAAGCAAAGGGAATTGCGTGAGTTTCCTCGTACTGAAGAAGCTGACCAAGGTCTATGGCAGCCGCCCCGCGGTCGATGCCATTGATCTCAGCATAGAAAAAGGCTCGCTGGTCTGCCTGCTCGGCCCCTCCGGCTGCGGCAAGACGACGACGCTGCGCCTTGTCGCCGGCTTCATCGATCCCGACGGCGGGGAAATCTCGGTCGGTGGCAAGCGAATCGCCGCCAAGGGCGCCTCGCTGCCGCCCGAGCGCCGCAACATGGCGATGATTTTCCAGAGCTACGCGCTGTGGCCGCACATGACGGTCGGCCAGAACGTCGCCTATGGCCTCGAAATCCGCAAGGTGGCCAAGGCCGACCTCAAGAAGCGCGTCGATGCGGTGTTGGCGCTGACCAAGCTGTCGACTTTCATCGACCGCTATCCCGGCGAGCTTTCCGGCGGCCAACAGCAGCGCGTCTCCTTGGCCCGCGCGCTGGTGGTGGAGCCCGAAATCCTGCTCCTCGACGAGCCGCTATCGAACCTCGACGCCAACCTGCGTGAGGAAATGCGCTTCGAAATCCGGCGCTTGCACGACGAGCACCGCCGCACCACCGTCTACGTCACGCACGACCAATCCGAAGCCATGACAACGGCCGACCTGATTGTCGTCATGAACCAGGGCCTCATCGAGCAGGCCGGATCGCCCGAGGACATCTACAGCCGCCCCGTCTCGGAGTTCGTGGCGCGGTTCATCGGCGGCACCAACATCTTGAAGGGCGCACGCACGGGCGATCGCGCGGTCGATGTCGGGGGCGGCCTCGTACTTCATTGCGGCAATGGCGATCTGGCACCGCAAGGCGCGACCGCCGTCTCGATCCGACAGCACGATATCCGCCTGGCGCCCGACAAGCCCACCGACGGCCTGAACTGGGCCCCAGGCCGGGTCGCGCGCCAAACATATCTTGGCGCCAACCGCGACTATCTCGTCACGCTCGCCTCGGGTGAGACCGTGCGCACAGTGACCACGCCTGAGATTGCGATCGCGCAAGGCAGCGAGGTATGGCTGCACTTTCCACCGGAGCGATGCCGGGCACTTGCGCGCTGAGACTTGCTCGCTGAAGCTGGCACACAGATGCTGGACCGGTAAGCCTGGATTCCGTCGAAACAAAATGCTGGGAGGACACGATGACGACCCTGATACACGCAACCCTTCGGATGGCATCCCTGACGGTGACGATCGCCGCTGCGCTTCCCGCGTTCGCACAGGCGCCCGCTCCTTATGAGCCGACACCGGCAATGATCGAGGCGGCCAAGAAGGAAGGCAAGGCTGTCTGGTACACCTCGACGGATGTCGGTGTTTCCCAGCGCATGGCCAAGCTGTTCGAAGCGAAGTACCCTGGCGTTACGGTACAAGTTGAACGCTCCGGCGCCGAACGCGTCTACCAGCGCATCAACCAGGAATACGGCAGCAACATCAAGAATGCCGACGTGATCGAAACCTCGGACGCGGTGCACTTCATCGTGTTCAAGCGCAAGGGCTGGCTCGCACAGGCCCTGCCTTCCGACGTGGCCAAGCATTGGCCGAAGAACGCCAGGGACGCGGAAGGCTACTACGCCGCCTATCGCTCCCACTTGTCCGTGATGGGCTACAACACCAAGCTCCTGAAGGCCGAGGATGCGCCGAAGTCGCGCGCCGACTTGCTCGATCCGAAATGGCGCGGTCGCCTGGTCAAGGCGCACCCCGGTTACAGCGGCACCGTGCTCAACGACACGTTCGTGATCGTCAACACGAAGGGTCTCGGCTGGGATTATCTCGCCAAGCTCGGCCAGCAGCGCGTCATGCAGGTACAGTCGTCGACCGAACCGCCCAAGAAGCTTGCGCTGGGCGAACGGCTCGTGCAGGTCGACGGCAACGAGTACAACGTGTTTCAATTGAAGGAAAAAGGCGACCCGGTCGACGCGATTTATCCGACCGAGGGCACCACCATCGCAATTGGCCACAGCGCGGTTCTTAAAGAGTCCACGCGCCCCAACGCGGCGCGGTTGCTCTATCACTTCCTCTATACGAAGGAAGCGCAGCAGGCGATGAGCGACGAGGGCGGGCTGCGCTCGTTTCATCCGGACGTAAAAGAGAAGGCGACACGCACGCCGCTTTCCAAGATCAAGGTGCTCTATCCCGATGCGACCAAGCTCGAGGGCGAAGTCGAGAACATCAAGAAGAGCTACGAAAAGCACTTCGGGACCTGAGACCAGATGACCATCGCCGCTGATGCCCCACCCGCGGCGATGGTCGCGCGGCGCAACTTCGACTTTTCGTGGCCGGTGTTCGGCACGCTCGGCCTCGTGCTGGTTGTGCTCGTGCTGCTGCCGATGTTTTGGCTCGCCGTCTATGCCTTCAGCGGGAAGGACGGCGGCTTTACGCTCGACAACTTCGTGCAGCTCGCCACCGAACCGAACTTGCGCAAGCCGTTCCTGATCGCGCTCGGCATGGCGTTGGCGGTCGGCGCGCTGTCATGTCTGATTGCGACGCCGCTCGCTTGGCTGTGCGCACGCACGGATTTGCCGGGGCAGCGCCTGGTGCGCGCGGCGGTGATGGCTTCGTTCGTGACGCCGCCGTTTCTGGGGGCGATCGCATGGGAGATTCTCGCTGCGCCCAACAGCGGTCTGATCAATCAGGCCTATCGCGCGATCTTTGGCCTGCAGATGTTCGAAGATCCCCTGCTCGACATCTACACGATGCAGGGGCTCGTGTTCGCGATCGCCTGCTACACGTTCCCCTACGTTTTCACGCTGGTGGCCAACGCGCTCGACCGCGTTCCTTCCGACTTGGAAGATGCATCCGCGATCCTAGGTGGTGGCTGGTGGCGCACGTTGCGTAAAGTCACGCTGCCGATGGCACTGCCGGCGATGCTTGCCGGCACGCTGATCGCGATCCTGCAGGCGCTGACGATGTTCGGCTCGCCTGCGATTCTGGCGATGCCGGCCGGCTTCCACGTCATCACGACCAAGATTTGGAGCCTGTTCCAATACCCGCCCAATCCGGGGTTGGCGGCCGCCGCCGCATGGCCCTTGCTGATTTTCACGGTCGTGCTGCTGTGGGGGCAACGCCGTATTCTCGGGCGTCGGGGATTCGAGAGCGCGGGCGGCAAAAGCGGTGAAGCGCGGATTGTGAAGCTCGGCCGCTGGAAGTGGCTGGCCGTTCTGTTCGCATTCACCGTGGTGCTGTTCACCATCATCCTTCCGTGCCTTGCGTTGCTCAAGGCGGCACTCACGCGCAAGGTGTCCGACCCGATCGCGCTATCGACGCTCACGCTGCACAACTTCAACTTCGTGCTGTTCGAGTTCTCGGCCACACGGCTCGCGATGTACAATACGTTCGTGCTGGGACTGGCGACCGCAACAATCGGCACGGCGCTGGCGCTGGTCGTCGCGTATCTCGCCAACCGTAACGCGATCAAGGGCGCGAACTATCTCGGCATGCTGGCGACCGCACCGGTGGCAATCCCCGGGATCGTGCTCGGCGTCGGGCTGTTCCTCAGTTACACGCAGCCCGGGTTGATGCTGTACGGCACGCTGTGGATATTGCTGGTGGCGTTCCTCACGATCGAATTGCCGGCCGGCTATCAGCAGCTCTCCGCCGCGCTGAAAGGTGTGCACGTCGACCTCGAGGAAGCCAGCCGGATGCTCGGTGCGACGCGGCTGCAAACGCTGGCGCGGATCAACGCGCCGTTGTTGCGGACGAGCGTTGTCGCGGCCTGGTGCTTCATCTTCATCGGCACGATTCGGGAGCTGTCCGCGACGATCCTGCTGACGACGGCGGAAACCAAGCTTGTCTCGGTCATCATCTACGACCTGCACGAATCCGGCGACCTCGGCGCAATTTCGGTTCTCGGCCTCTTGTTGCTGGTGGTGACCTTCGTCATCGTCTGGCTGGCGAACCGGCTGCCGCTGTTGGGTGGCGCTCAACGCAAACGAACCGCATGACGCCGTAGGTTGAACACCGGGGGGATGCCGGGCTTCGCGGCTACGCCGTAGCGGCTTCGCTCTTCGGCTCCAGCCACCCGCGATAGTGCACGATCAGTCCGATCAGCGGCAGACACAGCACGACATCGAAGTTGAAGCGGTCGTTCGCGTTGTGCTCGAAGCCGTCGGCGCGAGGGCCCAGAAACGCCGGCATAGGAATTCCGAACACCGACCAGTGACGCGGGACGACGCGCAAGCGGCCACGGTCTTCGGTTGCCGCCAGGGCAAACGCCATCAGGCCGAATCGTTCGACGATGAGGCCGGACCAACCGCCGCGGCCTTGCTCTTGGGTCGATGCGAAGCTCGTGCCTGCGAAAGTACGGCGCCACGTTTCGACGCCATCGATGTCGCGCGTAAGGCGGAACTCGATCACGCAATCCGGGCTCGCGGCAGGCAAACCCATCATATCCGCAATGAAATGCGCGATCCGGTTGGTGCCGCGGTCGACACGTGCCCGGCCGGTGAAATGCGCAGGCGATGCGGCACGGTGGAACGCCCGCACCGGCTCGGCCACGCGCTCGATCGCCCGGCCGAGCGCCTCATCGTAGAGCAAGCGTGCGGCCTTCATCCTACATTCCGAACACGGCCACGGCGCGAATCGGCGATCCCGTGCCGCCGCGCCACTTCAGCGGCAGGCCGATGTAGGTGAACTGGCCCTCACCGATCAAAGCTTCGAGATTGCACAGGCTTTCCATGTGCGTGATGTCGAGTTCCAGGCACACTTTGTGAACGAGGGCGTTGATCTTGCCTTCGGGGCCAGGCCGCATGGAATCGATGCCGAAGTGCACACAGCCCTTCTTGGCGAACCACTCGGTCGCGGCGACGTTTACGCCGGAGTTGTCGGTGGAGTAGGCTGGCGTCGGGAAGGTGCGGGCGTGATGCCCGGTGCACAACAGCACAGTGCCACCTTTGGGAACCTCGAGACCTGTCTTTTTCAACGCCGCATCGAGGTCGGCCGGGCCGATCTCGCCTTTCGCGGGGATATGGCGCAGGTCCAGGCAGATGCCTGGAACGATGCACTTTTCCAGCGGATATTCGTTGATTGGCTGGCCGGTCTTGCCGAAGTGGCGCGGCGCGTCCATGTGCGTGCCGCCGTGGTCGGGCATCGAGAAGTACATCACCGAGTTGCCCTGCACGTTGCCGGATTCGGCAAACGACTCTTCGTGAGTCTTCCAAACGCCGTGGATGATCGGCGGCTGCCCCGGATAGCTCGGCGTGCGGTGGTACAGCTCGCGGCTGATGTCGACGATACGCATAGGGGGGCCTTTCGTGGTTGGCGGGGTGAAGCCGGCTGGTCTCGCCGCACTATGACGCAAGGCACGCCACACGCCAACATCCCGCACTCCAAGCCGAGGGCGGGCCAAAAAACATCAGTGAGTGAGATTGTGTGAGAAGGCGATTATGCGCCCAGCCGGGATGCGCCACCGCAGTGGCCACCCGAGCCGGGCGCACGAAACAGACGTCAGTAACCGCGCCTACGGTCGTAGTCGTAATCCCGCCTCGGGCCTTCGTAGCCGCGCCTTGGCCCATCGTATTCCCGCCGAGGCCCATCGTATCCCCTGCGCGGGCCGTCGAAGCCGCGGGCAACGAAGCTGCAGGCTTTGGGAACACCGGGTGCCGGATCACCGAACGTTCTGTTATTGCATGGAATTACGCCGCCATTGACTTGCCTTGCGGTAACCGCCCCCCGATAACCGTAGTACACGGTGGTGGGATAGGGCACGCGGCAGAAGCTGTTTTCTGGCGAGCAATACACGAGGTTTTGCGCAGACGCGGGTGCGACCGAAGCCAGCGAGACGACGAGGCCGAGCGCCCCGAGTCCAGCAGTTCGACGAAGCATTCTCTCTTCTCCTCAAGAGGTTTCTATCTCATTGCAACTTTACATCTGAACACCGCATTAACAACGGGTGGCCTTGAGCGGGACTAGCGCAGTGGGCTTGATCGGGACTAGCGCAGCCATTGCGCCAAGACTTATTTCTGCATGGGCATAATACCGAAAGGTGCAGGCCCCTACAAAATGGGACGCCGCATCTCACCGGACGTAAGGACGCGCATGGGCGACATCGTCCGGTCCGGCAGCTATAAGCGGGCAACGAATCCACGGGAATGCCGCCCATGACCGCCCAACCGAAGACCGCCATCACGCCCGAAGTCATCGCCGCCCATGGCTTCAAGGGCGACGAGTATCAGCGCCTGCTCGATATTCTCGGCCGCGAGCCGAGCATGACGGAGCTTGGGATCTTCTCCGTGATGTGGTCGGAGCACTGCTCCTACAAATCCTCCCGGTTCTGGCTCAAGACGCTGCCGACCACCGGCCCACAGGTGATCCAGGGCCCCGGCGAGAACGCCGGCGTGGTCGATCTCGGCGATGGCGATTGCGTCGTGTTCAAGATGGAGAGCCACAACCACCCCAGCTACATCGAGCCGTTCCAAGGGGCCGCGACCGGCGTCGGCGGCATCATGCGCGACGTGTTCACGATGGGGGCGCGACCGGTGGCGAACCTCAACGCGCTCCGATTCGGCGATCCCGCCCACCCCAAAACCCGGCATTTGGTGGCGGGCGTCGTGTCCGGCATCGGCCATTACGGCAACTGCACGGGTGTGCCGACGATCGGCGGCGAGACCAACTTCGATGCCGGCTACAACGGCAACATCCTCGTCAACGCGATGTGCGTCGGCCTGGCCAAGGCCGATAAGATCTTCCTGTCCGCCGCCAAGGGTGTTGGTTTGCCGGTCGTCTACGTCGGATCGAAGACCGGACGCGACGGCATCCACGGCGCGACCATGGCCTCCGCCGAGTTCGACGAAAAGAGCGACGAGAAGCGCCCCACGGTGCAGGTTGGCGACCCCTTCACCGAGAAACTGCTGATCGAAGCTTGCCTCGAACTGATGGCGACGGACTGCATCATCGCGATCCAGGACATGGGCGCGGCCGGTCTCACCTCGTCGACGTCTGAAATGGCGGACAAGGGCGGCGTCGGCATCGAGCTCGACATGAACAAGGTGCCGCAGCGCGAAACCGGCATGACCGCCTACGAGATGATGCTGTCGGAGAGCCAGGAGCGAATGCTCATGATTCTCCGACCGGGCTCGGAGCCGCAGGCCGAGGCAATCTTCAAGCGCTGGGGCCTCGATTTCGCGGTGATCGGCAGAACGACCGATACCGGACGCATGATCATCCGGCATCACGGCGTGGTGGAAGCCGATCTTCCCGTCGACAAACTCGCGAACTCCGCGCCGCTGTACGAGCGGCCATGGGTGGAAACCGTGCCGCCCAAGCCGATCCTGCCGCAGTGGGTAAAGCCGCCTGCTTCGATTTTGGGCGCGCTCAAGACGATGATGGCCCATCCCCAGCTCGCCTCCCGGCGTTGGATCTGGGAGCAGTACGATCACATGGTGATGGGCGACACGATCGGTCGTCCGGGTGGCGATGCGGGCGTCATTCGCGTGCACGGGACGAAGAAGGGAATCGCTGTGACATGCGACGTGACCCCGCGCTACGTGTTCGCCGATCCCGCGATGGGCACCAAGCAGGCCGTCGTCGAGACGTGGCGGAACCTGACCGCGGTCGGGGCCGATCCCTTGGCGATCACGGACAATATGAACTTCGGTAATCCCGAGCGTCCCGAGATCATGGGGCAGTTCGTCGGCAGCGTGAAGGGCATGGCGGAGGCGTGCATCGCGCTGTCGTATCCGGTCGTGTCGGGCAACGTGTCGCTCTACAACGAGACGCAGGGTGTCGCGATTCCGCCGACCCCGGCCATCGGCGGCGTGGGGCTGATCCCGGATACGGCCTACACGGCGGACATCCGCATCAAGGCCGCCGGGAACCTGCTGCTCGTGATCGGCGCGGAGCAGGGCTGGCTTGGGCAGTCACTGTTCCAACAGATCATCGCAGGCAAGCTCGAAGGCGCGCCACCACCGGTCAATCTGGAGGAGGAGCTGGCTGCAGGCGGACTGGTGCGCGGCCTGATCCGGCAGCGCAAGGTCGAGGCCGTCCACGACTGTTCGGACGGCGGGCTGCTGGTCGCCGTCGCGGAGATGGCGCTGGCGGGCGGCATCGGCGTCGAATTGCACCCCTATGAGGGCCGCCTGCCACCGCACGCGATCTGGTTTGGCGAAGACCAGGGCCGCTACGTGCTGGAAGTCGCGCCGTCGGTGGCGGACGATATTCTGGCGCGCGCGAAGGCCTTGGGGCTGGCCGCGCGCGTGATCGGGCGGACGGGCGGCAATGCGCTGGTGCTGCCGGGGGAATCAGCCTTGACGCTCGCGGTCCTAGAGGCGGCACATCAAGGTTGGCTGCCGGGATACATGGCGCTACGAGCTGTTTAGGACAGATCGCAGAATAACCGCTACGAGTTCCCCGGTCTGCGTGGGCTGATTGTATAGTTCCATTCGGGATGGAAGTCATCGCCGACAAGCTTGACCGCCGCC
>CAMDPA010000070.1 GCA_945903565.1 Devosia equisanguinis
TCCGCCGTCGTTGGGTCATCGAGCGGACGTTCTCCTGGCTGCGCCGCAACCGCCGCCTCACGGCACACTATGAAGCCCTCGCCATGATGGCGGTCGGCTTCATCAAGCTCGCCATGGTCAACGTCATGCTGAAGCGGTTGACGGAGGCCACCGCTTGATATTCTTGGTGAACTTCCGATTCAGGCTCTAAGGGGCCCCAACCTCCTGAAAGAACGTGAGCTTGTTGCCGAACGGATCGGCGATGGTCAGTTCGATCGTGCCCCACGGCGACTTCTCGCAGGCACCCGGCTTGGCATACTTGTAGTCCTTCGCGGCCAACGTCTTGCCTAGCTGTTCGACGTCGCCGGCGCTTATTCGCACCGCCGTGCCCGGACAGGCGTCCCCGTGATGCTCCGTCAGGTGCAATACACAATCGGACTGCGAGATGCCCATATAGATGGGGAAATTGTCTCCGAACCGGTGCTCGAACACGATCTTGAAGCCGAGAAAGTCGACATAGAACTCCCGCGCCTTGGCCTCGTCGAAAATCCGCAGAACGGGAATGACCGAACCCAATACCGCCATCGCACGCTCCTTCTGAAACCCGCCGGACACTCGAAACCCCGCGTCACTCCCGCCAATACTCCGCGATCCAGGGCGCGGGCCGAAACCGCCGCTGTGTCGGGCGGAACGCGAAGCCCTGCCCCACGCGCTTCCTCGCCTCATGCTCCCCGCGGATGGCCGACTGCGGCGTGATCGAACCGAAGAACACCAGAATTTTGCCGCCCGCCGGTTTGCGCGGCGTGGAGAAGAATCGCACCAGCCGGTTACGCGGCAGACAGGCGTGGGAGAACGGCACACACCAATCCTGCGGCCAGAACGTCGCCTCGTCGACCGCCTTGGTCAGGAAATTCTGCTCTTTCGAGCCGTATTTCTCGACGATCACATCCTCCGGCGTCGCATAGAACCGCTCCAGCACGGCTTTCTCCATGCCGATGAAGAACCGCACCACGGAACTGTTGCCGTAGCCCAGATGCGGATCCTTCCACTCCTTGATGATCAGGAAACGGCCAGGCAGGGTGAGAAACGGATCGAGGCTGTCGACGAGCACCAGGTCGAGGTCAAGAAACAGGGTCATGCCCTGCAACCCGCCCAGCCCTTCCTGCATCAGCCCGAGCTTAGGCCAGTATTTGCCGATCTTGCCGGCATCGAAGCGCACCTCCGGCAACGGCTGACACTCGACCTCCCTGCGGATGCCTTTGCCGTCATCGGTGAAGCATACGAATCGAATATCCCAGGTCGTGTTGCGCACAACCATGGCGTACAGGCGATTGACCCACTCGGGCCCATAGCGTGTGCCCCACTTCATGCAGACGATGTTGACCTTGCGGCTTTCCTGCGCGGCCGCGAACGCCGCCTGCCAACCCGAATCGGTCATCCCTGCACGATCTTCCACCCGCTCTCCTCCAGCTCAGCGAAACCTCGCATCAGCCTAGTTCCCACCATGCGCGAACCGGCAGCGCCGATCAATCTCGCGCGCACCGCACCGATGGGGCCCAGGGCCGCAGGTGCAGCCTGGCCGCTCTCCGTGTGCCACCTATGTGATTCAGCCCGGCAACGCCCGCCAACCAACGCGTGAACGTTAGCCAGTTGTTAGGCAACCCTGCCTAGCCTGCAGCCAAGCCCTGTTTCCCCAAGGACTATCCCGACATGAGTACGCTGAGGTTGATGGCGATCGATGCAATCTGCCAGCGCGGCAGCGTCCGTGATTCGGATGTCGCCACGCTGCGCCGCGCGTTCGCACTGGATCCGCAAATCGCCGCGACCGATATCGACGGTCTGTTCCGGGCTCACAATCTCGCCCGGGTGCAAGACCCCAGCTGGACCGAGTTCTTCATCGAAACCCTCACCGATTACGTCGTGCGCGAGCTGGAACCTGCCGGCTATGTCACCGCCGCCCATGCCGGCTGGCTGATCGCGCGCGTCTCCAACGCAGGGCGCGTCCGCACCAAGACCGAACTCGATCTGCTGCTCAACGTGATCGACAAGGCCCGCTGGGTGCCCGAAAGCCTGCTCGTGTTCGCGCTGGGTCAACTCCGCGACGCCGTCACGACTGGCGATGGCCCGCTGCGAACCTGCGGCGAATATGGCCCGGGCATGATAACGCTCGCCGAAGTCGAGCAGATCCGCGCCTTGCTGTTCGCCTATGGCGACGAGGGCCCGGCATCGATCACCCATGTCGAGATTCAGATGCTGCTCGACATCGAGCAATCTATCGCCCGTCGCCTCGCACACACCGTGCCCGACGATCACGCCTCTCCGCTCGAGGCCTGGCCCATCGAATCCTGGCGCGACCTGCTGGAAAAAGCCATCACCAGCGCCGTCCTGGCGGCCTCCGGGTATGCTGGCCCCACTCGCGAGGAAGCCCTCAACGAGGCGCGCCCTCTGACGGGCTTGGGCAGTCATTCCGGCCTGACGTCCCAGCACCTGCGAGACGGCCGCCTGACACTGATCGCGGGCGCACAGGGAGGGCTCATTTTCGCCTACAAGCCGCTCCCCACCGAAGCGCGTGCCATGGCGCGCCTGGAACTGCAACGCATCGAGATCATCACCGGCGAGCCGGTGACGCCCACCGACCCGATAAAATTGTGCGCCCTCCTGCTTGCCCCCGAACTCCAAGCCGGGCCAGCCCCGCGGATCCTGGATCTCCTGCGTGCGTCGGGGTTTGCCTTGCACCCAGCCTTCATCACCCAGATCCAACGCGGCGCCGTGTACGCGGCCTGAGCGGTTGCGCACCGCGCATTACCGCCAACCACTTATCCCCCGCGAGGCATTGCCGGCATACCCCCTGGTTCTGTAGTTTGCTGTTTGCTGACGATCGTGGTGGCTCATGGCTGCGCTCGTCGGGGGACACGTGAACCGGGGGACCGCGCAAGCGGGGTGGCGAAATGCTCAAGAACGTTCGCAAGAAGTAACGCGAGTTTGTCGCGAACCCGTCGCTCGCGCAGGGCCGCGAACTTCTGATGACGCTTGGACCAGCCGTTGTGCTGATCATTCTGGCGTTCCTGCTGGCGATGCGGTTCATGCCGCCGCCGCCACCGAAAGTGGTGAGCATCACGACCGGCGGGCAGGGCGGTGGTTATCACACGTTCGGCACGCGCTATGCCGAAGTCCTGGCGCGCCACGGCGTCAAGCTGAACGTTCTCCCCTCGGCAGGCTCAGCCGAAAATCTCGAGCGCCTGAAGCAACCCGGGTCAGGGATCACCGTCGGCCTGATGCAAGGCGGCATCGGCAACAGTCAAAACGCGCCTGAACTGCTTTCGGTCGGCCGCGTGTTCTACGAGCCGATGTGGGTTTTCCACCGGGGGCCTGCCATCGGCATGCTGCACGAGCTGCAAGGCAAGCCCGTGGCGATTGGCGCACCCGGCAGCGGCACCCGTGCACTTGCCGAAGAGCTGCTCAAATCAAGCGGCGTCACGTCGGCCAATTCGACGCTGCTTCCGTTGACCGGACAGCAGGCCGTGGACGCCTTGAAGAAGGGCGAAGTGGATGCGGTGTTCCTCACGCTGGCCGTGCAGGCTCCACTCATCCAAGAGCTCATGCGGACACCGGACATCCGGTTGATGAGCTTCGCACAGGCCGACGCCCTCACGCGGCACTACCCCTATCTCGCCCGCCTGACGCTGCCCCAGGGCGTGATCGATCTGCGCGCGAACATTCCCGCACGGGACGTGACGTTGGTCGCGCCGAAAGCCGCGCTCCTGGTGCAAAATTCGCTCCATCCCGCGATCATTGCCTTGCTGGCGGAGGCCGCCCAGGAAGTACATGGCAAGGCAAGCTTGTTCGGGCCCGCCGGCGAGTTTCCGACCCAGTCCGATCCCGAGTTCGAAATGGATTCCGATGCGCTGCGCTACTACAAGACCGGCCCGACCTTTTGGAAGCGCGTACTGCCGTTCGGGCTCGCCAACATGGTCGAGCGCGCGATTGTGTTCCTGGTTCCCCTCCTCACCATTCTCATACCGCTCGTGAAGATCTTGCCCGTGGTCTATCGCTGGCGCTTCCGCAAGCGGCTGCTCCACTGGTACACACGCCTCAAGGATGTCGAGATCAGGGTCGCGGAGTTGCCGAAAGGCGTCGCGGCAGGCGCAGCCGAGCTGCATGAAGAGCTCGACGAAATCGACGACTCCGTCAGCCGCGTGCCCGTTCCCATCCAGTTCGCCGAGCAGTTCTACAACATGCGCGAACACCTCGATCTCGTGCGCCAGCGCTTGAAGTCACGCGCGGCCTGATACCGTCACATCACACCGTTGACAAAGGCCTTCGCCAGCCCGGCGGAGGCCTCTTGCTTTTCGAACGCGTGCCGGCCAAGCGCCATGATGCGGTCGGCCATGGGACGTTCTCCGATGTGGTCGAGCACGGCACGCGCCTTGGCGATTTGCCCGGCATCGTCGATCCTGTTGCCCGGATCGCCTAGCGGCTCCGTGATGCGCCGCGTCAGCGTGCCCTTCGCCGTCTCGACGTCGATCTCGGCCGGCCAGCGCTGCGGGAACATGCTGTCCATCGACGGATCCCCCGCCACCGTCGTCAACTGCGATAACCGCAGAATGCGCGGATCGCCCATCACACTCGCCCGCTCGACATCGTAGAGGCCCGTGGGCGCAAGTGCCGCGATGGCGGCCAATCCGGCGGCGCTGACGTAGCTCGACGACCGGATCGCAGGATCGAACGTCTGGCTGACCATCCCCGCGTATGCAGTGGGCACGCGGATCAGCACCTTCGTGATCGCGCTGGGATCAACACCTTCCGCAACGAGCGCGCGCATGGCCTCCGCCGCAGAGAGCGCCTGCCGCGACGTGCAATATGGCTTGAGGCTCAGCTCCGGATAGATTGACGTGTGTCCCAGGCCGCCCGTGAGTTTCGCCACATCGACGGGAACACCGAGCGCGCGATCGAGCCACTGCCCCTCGAGCAATCCTGGCTCGGCGGTAAACCCTGCACGCGCTGCTTCGGCGGCGCGAATGCCATCGGCAACGGCAGCCGCGAACAAGATCCAACGGCCCGATAACTCGCCATGAAAGCGCCCGGTACGACCCGCCGTCATCATCGCCGCAAGCGACAACGCGTGGGCGGTCACTTCGGGCGGGAGCCCCCACACACGCGAAGCCGCCGCGGCCGCACCCAACGTGGCGCCAACCCGCGTGGGCCAGATGCCCTGGTAGAGCACCCGCGCCCCGTCGATCGCCTTGCCGAGCCGCACCACCAGCTCCGTGCCCACCCAAATTGCGCTTTCCAGCCGCTCTGGATCGCAACCGCTTTCCGCCGCGAGCGCCAGGGCAACCGGAACACCGACCGAGCTTGGCGTCGTGCACGAAGCAATGTGGATGTCGTCGATTTCCGTCAGCCGCACCATGCCGGCCAGCCCGGCGATTGCGGCCCTGCCGTGCGCGATCGGATAAAGGGCTGCGAGCGCGCGCCCCTCCGTCGTGCGCGCCCCGGCGATGCGCGCGACAACGGCATCGCTCGCGTGCCGGCGCAGGATATCGCGATCGAGTTGCGGCAGTGTCCGCGCCGAAGCCGTGGCCACGAACGCGGCAAGGTCGGTCAGAATGGTCACGGGAAATATCTCCAGGTCACGTGCGCCAGCGCGAAAAATGCACCTCGGCCCGGCGCACGATCTCGTTCAGCACGATCGCCATCATGGCCAGCACCGAGATCAAGCCTAGCAAACGCGTCGGATCGAAGTTCTGCGTGAACATCGTCGTGAAGTGCCCGATCCCGCCGGTCGATACGAACAACTCCGCCAGCAGCACGCCGAGCAGAACGCCGGTCATGCCAAGCCGCATCCCCGCAAAGAAACTCGGGATCATGTGCGGAAACACGACATAGCGCAGAATGTGCCAGCGGCTGGCCCCCATCGAGCGCGCGCTCGTCAGCAGGATCGGCTTCAGATTCTGCACGCCCGCAACGATCGCCAGGATGATCGGGAAGATACCGTGCGTCACCCCGAACGCGATTTTCGACTGCACGCCGATCCCGAAATACAGAATAAACAGCGGCAGGATCGTGATCTGTGGCGTGCCGTACAGCAGCAGGATGATCGGCATGAACGTGCGCCGCGCAAACGTGTTGAGGCCGACCGACAAGCCAACCGTAAGCCCGATCGCAACCGCGATGGCAAACGCGACGGCCAACTCGTACAGCGTCACCATCAACGCGGCGTCGACTCCCTTGGTCGCGAACACGCGGCCGATCTCGCTATAGACGCGGCTTGGCGGCGACAGGAACATCTTGTCGACGAAGAACCGCGCCGCGATCTCCCAGACGGCGAGAAACAGCGCGACGACGCACACCTGCGCCACCAGCGGACGCCGGCCCATCATGTGAAGGAGGCCCTTGCGGCGTGGCATTTAGTGTTCTGTCCCGTTCGTGCGATGGCGGTTGCAATTCGCTACGCGACTGGGGCCAGCCCCAGACCCCGCTGGGAGGGAGCCCCTCCCAGACCCGCCCCTCTTTATGCCGAGAAAGGAAGGGGTTTTGGTCACACGGCCGATACGTGCGAACATAGCCGGCTCGGAGACCACAACCACTCCGCTGCGTCCCCGGACGAACGTTCCGACCGACAGGTCGGAACGTGAAGATCCGGGGTCTTCACCCCCATCAGAAGGGTCAAGATCCCGGATAGCCTCGCTCCACTCGGCTTCCGGGAACGCAAACAGATAGGGAAGCGGCTCTATATTCGCACGTATGGGGACGCGCCTCACATGCGGGTGCGTCGTGCGAATGCACGCGGTGCGCGACGTAGGAACCCTGCTCGCGCAGCGAATGCTACGACTGCATACGGATGCCACATCGCGGTTTTCTGAACTCACCGCCGCCTCCCGCGCGACTCGAGCCCGGACACCACCGCATTCAGCGTCGCTGCGATGGCGATCACGAACACGATGTAGGCGAACATCCGCGCCATATCCATCGCCTCCGCCAAGTGCACGATGCGATGGCCAAGCCCCGCCAGCGACGCAATCGTCTCGCTACCGATGATCGACAGCAGCGCGACCGTGAAGCCCATGCGCAGGCCCGACAGCATCACCGGCAGCGCGCCCGGCATCAGCACGTAGCGGAACAAATGCCAGTTCGACGCCCCCATCGACCGCGCGGCTGTAACGTGCAGCTTATCGACGTTGGCGAACCCGGCGATCGTATTGAGCACGATCGGGAAGAAGCTGATCGTCGCCCCCAGCGCGATCTTCGAGGCCGGCCCGAGCCCGAAGAACAGCACGTACAGCGGCAGAAACAGGATGATCGGCACGGCATAGACGCCAGCCAGCAACGGCTCGAACACCTTGACGAGAACGGGTGAGCGGCTGATGAGAAAACCCAGCACCACGCCCGATGTCATCGAAATCGCGAACGCCGCGGCAAGCTCGCTGAGCGTCAACAGCAGGTCCGGCCAGAACTCGCCGGAACGCAGAATGTCGATCAGCTCGCCGAGCACCAGTTGCGGCTTCGGCAACAGTATCGGACTGATGCCCCAGTAGTTCGTCGACACGTACCAAAGCACCGCAAGCACGAGCACGAACACGAGTTGCACCAGCCGGCTCGTCAGCCGCTCGCGCGGCGTCGTCTCCTCGAAGATGCCTGGACCGGACATGTCAGTGTGCCCCCGCACCCGGCGCCGGCGCCGACAGCTCGACGGACTTGCGGATCTCGTCGTGCAGCAACTCGTACAGCCGGTTGCGCAGCGCAGTGAACTTCGGCGCGGTCACGAACTCCGGCTTGCGCGGATGCGGCTCGTCGACCGAAATCAGCTCCTTGATGCGGCCGGGCCGGGCCGAGAACACGGCGACCCGATCGGCCAGGAACACCGCCTCGCCCAGACTGTGCGTGACAAACACGATCGTCTTCTTGGTGCGCGACAGCAGGATCGACAGGTCCTCGCCCAGCACCATCCGCGTTTGTTCGTCCAGCGCGCCGAACGGCTCGTCCATCAGCAGCACGGGCGTGTCGAGACTGAGCGCACGGGCCAGCGCCGCGCGCTGCCGCATGCCCCCCGAGAGCTGTCCGGGATAGTGGTTCGCGAACTCGGGAAGCCCCACCGCCTTCAGCGATTGCCGCGCGCGGTCCTCGTGCTCCGCCTTGGGCACGCCCTGGAACAGCATCCCCAGCTTGATGTTGTCGAGCACCGTATTCCAGGGAAATAGCGCGTTCTCCTGGAACACATAGGCGATGTCGCGCGGCATCGGCCCGTTGACGCGTTTGGCCCCGACGTCGACACTCCCCGTGCTCGGTTCGAGCAGGCCACCGATCACATTCAACAGCGTGCTCTTCCCGCACCCCGACGGCCCGATCAGCGCCAGCAACTCGCCGCGCGCGATGTCGAGCGACGTGTCGAGCAGCGCCCGCACGTGATGCGCATCGCCGACTTCGCCGAAGTGGTGCGACACGCCACTGACGCGAACCGCTATATCGTTGCTCATGTCGAACCTGGAAGAGGTGTCAGACCCTCTGGGTCTGACACCATTGCTGCGGTTGCAAGGTCGTGCCGGATCCGAAGGTACGAATTTTTCTTTTTGTAGCGCATGGTGTCAGACCCGGAGGGTCTGACACCGCTCGGCTCACTTCGGCAGGAATGCTTCGGTGTAGAACGTTTTCATATCCGGCTCCGTCGGCAGCAACTTCAGCTCGACGAACGACTTCGATAGAACCTCCAGCGCCTTGGGCTCGAACTTCCCGGTGTCGGAGAACATCGCCATCAACTCGTCGTAGGAGCGGCTGGTGATTTCCTCGTCTTTCTGCGTGATGTCCATCGCGATCTTGACCGTCTCGGCCTTGTTTTTGCGCATGAACTGGATCGACTCGAACCAGCCCTTGAGGAAGCTGCTCACAGCAGCCGGCTTTTCCGCGATCACCTTGTCGGTGCCGAAGATCACGTGGATGTGGAAGTCCGTCATGTCGGTGAAGCGCTTCACGATGCGCCCCTCGCCGAGCTTCTCCAGGTGAAACGCGTTGCCGATGTCCATGATCGAGCCGTCGAGATCGCCGCGCTTGATCGCCGCGATCTGGCCCGCCATCGCGCCCATCGGCTTGATGTCGATGCCATTGGGGCCCCAGCCCTGCAGCCGCGACGTCTCGCTGACGAGGAAGTAGGTCAGCGATCCCGCCGTCGACACGCCGATCTTCTTGCCCTTCAGATCGGCTGCCGTCTTGGGGCCATCGGGCCTCACGACGATCGCGAGCAGTAGCGGCGGACCGGCCATGCCGGCGATGCCCTTGATCGGCGCGCCCTTGGCGATGAACGCCATCGCCGGCCCCGAGCCGAGCAGGAACTCGATGCTGCCTGCCGCGGCCGCCTGCTGCATGCGCGCGTCGCCCGCAAACGCGATCGATTCGACCTCGACCCCGTTCTTCTTGAAGAACCCTTGCCGCATGCCGACATCGAGCGGCACGAACGAGAACGCCTCCGGCACCGCCTTGCCGACGCGGACCTTCTCCTGCGCCCAAGCCGGTGGCGCCAGCGCAAGCGCGGTGGCCACGAGCAATCCAATTCCAAGGCGCTTCATGTCGGTTCTCCCCGGGCGTTCCCGTGCTGTGATCTATCGTTGTTTCGCAGACGCATTCTCACTTCGGCAGGAAGACCTCGGTGTAGAGCTTGGTCATATCCGGCTCCTCCGGCAGCGTCTTCAAGTCGACGAATGACTTGGAGATCACCGCGAGCGCCTTGGGATCGAACTTGCCGTTGTCGGCAAACATCGCCATCAGCTCGTCGTAGATGCCGGCGGTCAACGCCGCATCCGTGCCCATCACCTGGCTCGCGATTTCGACGGTCTTCGCCTTGTCCTTGCGCATGAACGCAATCGTCTCGAACCAGCCTTTCACGAAGCCACGGATGGCCTCCGGCTTCGCTGCGATCGTCTTGTCGGTGGCGAACATCACGTGCAGGTGGAAGTCTTTCACGATGTGGCCGAACCGGTTGAGGACGCGGCCATCGCCCGCCTTCACGAAATTGAGCGCGCTGGCGATATCCACCACGCCGGCGTCGAGCCCCTTGCTCTTGACCGCCGCGACGCGCGCACCGTTGTCGCCGATGCCGACCACCTTGATGCCGCCGAGGCCCCATCCGCGTTGCAGCGCGATCTGGTTGACGAGCCAATGCGTGACCGAGCCGACACCCGACACGCCGACCGTGCGCTCCTTGAGATCGGCCTCGCTCTTGAGATCGGAATCATTGCGCACGACCATCGCAAACAGCAACGGCGGCCCAGCGAACGCAGCGACGGCCTTGGCCGGCGAACCCTTGACGATGAATGCCATGCCGACGCCCGACGCCAGCGAGATGTCGATGCCGTCAGCCGCCATCGCCTGCTGCAACCGCGCCTCGCCGGAGAAGCTGGAAATCTCGACGGCCACGCCATGCTTCTTGAAGATGCCGAGCTGATCGCCGATGTCGACCGGCACGAACGAGAACGCCTCCCGCCCCGCCTTGCCGACACGGAGTTTGTCTTGGGCCTCTGCATCGCTTGCCGCCACCCCAAGCACGCCCGCCAGCGCAACACAGACCATCGCCATACGCGCCAGGGCACGAGCGCCGATAACGCGGTCTTGGTGGAAACGCATGCTGCTCCTCCCCTCGGCTGTTATATCGCCGCTGTCTTTGTCGCCAGAAGCCTACGCTGCCACTAGGTTACGCCCATCGCAATAGGCTGCCTGAACCAACCCGGACTATGCCGCCCGCGTCTTCAGCATCTCGCCCCTCAACTTGTCGGTCGCTGGCTGGTCGACCTTACGGTCCCCACGCAGCACCACACCATAGTCGCGCCGGGCCACATCCGCGGACACCAGCTCCTCGCGAACATCGCGCGCCACCAGCTCGGCGTCGCGCGCCAACGGATCGCCCCATCCGCCGCCGCCGCCGGTACGCACAATCGCCTGCGCGCCGACCGGAACCGCGACGTGCGCGCCCCGCATCGGCTGGAACTCCGTCTCGCCGGGTTGCCGCATGAGATAGCCGCCGAAGTCGCCGGGCTTGCCGCCCCACAGGCCCCACGGCGGACAGTTCTGCCGCTTGGTGTGCTCGAAGTTCCAGCGTCCCTCGACAAGATTGCGAACCTGCACGTCGAGCCCCAGACCACCGCGATGCTTGCCCGCCCCGCCTGAATCCATGCGCATCGCGCGGCTTTCCACCAGCACCGGACACTTCAGCTCGATGCCCTCGATCGAACCATTACGCACGTCGCCTTGGCACACAGAAACCGTCGCGGATTCCCCGTCCTCCGTCGGCCGGCCGCCCCAGCCGCCGCCTTCCAGGCTCTGCACCACGAACCGCTTACCCGTCTCGGGATGATTGCCGAAGAACACAACGGCGCCGCCGAGCAATCCGTGATGCCCTGCGGGCACGCTGTCCGGCATCGCCTTGGCCAACGCGGCAACGATCGTGTCGACCACCGTCGGCACCACCGCGCTCCAGCCCGACATCGGCGCGGGGAAACGCGCCATCATGATGTTGCCCTCGGGAATGACGACGTCGAGCGCGCGGAACGAGCCTTCGTTGACCGGCTCCAACGGCGCGGTCAGCGCCTTGTAGGCGACACGCGCGCCCGCCAGCGTGCGCGAGTTGATGGCAGCCTTGCGCTCGCCCGAGCAGCCCGAGAGGTCGATCGTCATGTGCCCGCCCTTGACGGTCACCTTAGCGTGGATGACGACCGGCACATCCTTGAGAATGCCATCGTCGTCGAGGCTGGCGGACGCTTCGTAGACGCCATCGGGCACGCGCGCGACGACGTTGCGGCACTTCTGCTCGGTCTCGTCGAAGATGCGCGAAAGCGCAGCCTGCACGGTTTCCTTGCCGTACTTGGCGAACAGGTCATCGAGCCGGCGTGTGCCCAGCCGGCATGCCGCCATTTGCGATTTCATGTCACCGAGCGAGGACTCGGGAAAGCGGATGTTGTCCTTGATCACGCGGTAGAGCTTCTCGTCGAGCTTACCCTCCTCGTAGATCTTGAGCTGATCGAGCTGCAGCCCCTCCTGCCACGGATCGGCGACGCCTGGCCCCGCGCCGAAGCCCGTACTCATGCCCCCGACATCGATCCAGTGGGCGCGCACCATGGCGAACATGATCAGCTCGCCCTGATGGAAGTAGGGCATGTAGATGACGATGTTGTTGAGGTGCTGGCCTGCCACCGCCTGATGGTTGGTGATGATTACGTCGCCCGGTTTGAGGTCGTCCGCGCCATACCGCTTCATCCCGTCGACCACGATCACGCCGAGGTCGGCGACGAAATGCGAGACGCCGCCGACGTTCTGTGAGACGAGATCCCCGTTCGGCGCCAGCAGCGCCGTGCAGAAGTCGCGGACCTCGTAGATCATCATGTTATAGGACGTACGCTGCAAGTCAGCCGCCATCTCATTGGCAATGGCGGGCAGCGCGTTACGGATCACCTCGAGGGTGACGGGATCGAGCGTGCGAATCACGTACTAGCCTCCACTGACCTTACGCCGTTTACGTCCCGCACGAAGCATCGCGCGGGCTTGCATCGGCGAGTACAACCGACCACTCGCGACGTCAGCTTCGCCTTGCTTGATCGCCACTCGGATCAGCGCCCGTTCGGCCACGTAGCACTGATGCTGCATTGCGGTCGAGATCGCCGGCATGTCGCGACGCCTCTGTAGATTTATCAAGCGCCAAATCCCGACTTTGCCTCTGCGACTGATGCGAGGCGCAATCGGCAGCAGAATGCGACGACGCTTGGGCTTCATTCGTGCCGGTCTATCCTCTTGAAACGCCCTGAAGCGGGTGGGCTCGAAATAGCTCTTGTGTGGGCTCATCTCTACCTCCCAACCTCGATCACCAGTTCCCCCGTCGCCGCCACGGTGCAGCGGTCACCCGCGAACATCACCGTCGTCGTGCCGTGTTCCTGCACGATGGCCGGCCCCGCGAACGTTGCGCCAACGCCCAGCGCCGCCCGTTCATAGACGGGGCACACGACCGGAGTCTTTACGTCGTCGAGATAGACGGGTCGCGTCCGTTCTGGCAGCGGTGGCCCGGTTTCCGCCAACTTCGGGAACGCCAGCGCCGCGCGCTTGCCGATCGCCGCCACGCGGATATTGACAACCTCCACTGGCTCGTCGGGCGACGAGTGCGCATAGCGATGCTCGTATAACGCGTCGAACGACTTGCGGATGCCGGTCCGATCCCCGGCCAGCAGCGCGGCGGGATCAACCGCCACCGACAAAGTGAACTCCTGCCCGACGTAACGAATATCGAGCTGGGTCTCGACGCTCGCATCCTTCCTGTTGCGCAGGCTGCCCATCGCCTCACCCGCCATCTCGCGCTGCACCGACACGAGCGCGGCGAAATCGAGCTTCGACAGATCCGCATAGAACGTGCGCACGAAATCGTGACGCTCGTCGGCCAGCAGCATCCCGAGCGCGGAGAAGTGCGACGGAAACAGCGGCACGATCACCGTGGGAATATGCAATTCCCGCGCAATCGCCATCACATGCAGCGGCCCCGCGCCCCCCGAAGCAACGAGTGCGAAATCGCGGGGATCGTAGCCCTTTTCGACCGACACCTCGCGCACCGCGAGCGACATCTTGGCGATCCCGATATCGACGATCGCCTTGGCGGCCGCGATGGTAGCCATCCCGAGCGGACCCGCGATCACGCGATCGACGCCCAGCCGCGCGCCGTCCGCGTCGAGTTTCATCTGGCCACCGAGGAAGTTGTCGGGATCGAGCCGGCCGAGCACCACGTTAGCGTCCGTGATCGTCGGCTCGGTTCCCCCAACGCGATAGCAGATCGGGCCTGGAGCCGCGCCAGCACTTTGCGGGCCGACCTTCAACGCGCCGATCTCGTCGATCCAGGCGATCGAGCCGCCACCGGCGCCAACTTCGACGACATCGATCATCGGCAGCATCACGGGATGGCCGCTGGCATAGCCACCGACATAATAGCCCGGCGCCAATGTCGGCTGGCCGTCCTTGACGAGGCTCGCCTTGGCCGTCGTGCCGCCCATGTCGAACGAGATGACGTTGGCTTGGCCCAGCACCTGCCCGAATCGCGCTGACGCAATGATGCCACCGACCGGGCCCGACTCCATCATCGCGACCGGGCGCTGCGTCGCGACTTGCGGCGTCATCACGCCGCCGTTGGAGCGCATGATCGAGAGTTCGCCCTTGAAGCCGATCTTGCCGAGACTCGCTTCGAGATTGGAAACGTAACCACCGACCTTGGGGCCGATATAGGCGTTGACCACCGTCGTCGACATCCGCTCGTACTCGCGGTACTCGCGCAGGATGTCGTGGCTGAGCGACAGATACGCTGACGGCATCGCCTGCTGGACGGCCGCGCCCACCGCGCGCTCGTGCTCGGGGTTGACGTAGGAATGCAGCAGGCACACCGCGACGGCCTCCACGCCTTCCTTCGCGAGATCGGCGATGGCGGCATCGATCGACGCGCGGTCGAGAGCCTCGTGCTCCCTACCCGATGCAAGCAACCGCCCGCCGACCTCGCGCGTCAGCGAACGCGGCACCAGCGGGCGATGCCGATGAAAGAACAGGTTATACGACTCCGGCCGATTGCCCCGCCCGATGGCGTAGACGTCGCGCGTGCCACGCGTCACGATCAGCCCGGTCTTGGCGCCCTTGCGCTCGATCAGCGTATTGATCGCGGTCGTCGAACCATGGATCAACTCCGCAATCGATCCTGACGTGAGACCGCTCTTATCGAGGCAATCGATAATGCCCTGCACCAGCTCGTGCGGCGTCGTCAGGCTCTTGGCCTGATGGAACTTGGCTACCTCGGTGTCGAACGCGATCAGGTCCGTGAACGTCCCACCAATATCGATTGCAACGACGATCACGCGGCTGTTCTCCCCCTGCAGTTGGGGTCAAACCCCGATGGCACACCCATCCTTAGAGCGCATCGTGCCCACTCGCGTCCAGCCAGGCAACAGGCAAGGCGGTATTGCCGCGGAGCCGCGGGGTCATCGCCCCAGCGCGAGGACAATGTGCGTCTCGGCCCAGGCGCCGGAGTGGCGAACGGCAATTGCGACCGCGGTCGGGCCGGTCATGAGCAACGGCTCGTCCGGCAGCGTCACGGGCAGCCCACCTGGACGCCGCCCCATGCGCACGCGCACGTCCTGCGCCCCGGCAGCGTAGACAGCGCGCTCCATCTCGATCGCCGCTGCTCGAAGATCGACACCGGGCCGTGCGAGCCCTCGCATCGTCTCGACCGCTAGTTCGAGAATGCGCCCGGCGCGTGCCGCATGTTCTTTGTCCCTGGCGGATGCTTGCGCACGCACGACATCCACCGCCGCATCCAACGCCACGCCCCCCCCTCTGCCGCCGGCCTCGTTCACGGCGCCCCAGTCGCGGCGGCGCATCGCGGCGCCTTCGTAGAGCCCGATCCGCGCCTGGTCAGCGCCGACGCCGAGATCGTTCAGCCAGCGACCGATATCCGCTCCAATCCCCCTCAATGCCGAGACATCCTCGATCCACGTCAGCCGTTGTGCCGAAGGCTTCATCCCCGGCCCGCCGGCGAAATGCAGCCTCGGCTTACTGGCCCCCGAGATCAGCGCATACGCAGGCCCCAACTTCGGCGTGAAATGCGTGACCCAGGCCAAGCCTGCATGGTCGAACTCATTGCCGTGGACGACCGCGTGCGTGACACCGCGCGCCGCCATCACGCCGCGAAAGCGGGCGAGGCGGGCCTCGAACAACGCGCGGGGATGGCGCTCGGGATGCCAATCGTATGGCCCGGTCGGCAAGGCGATCGAGGGCATCAAGAGCATATTTTCCATCTTCACTGTATGATCCTGATATCTGTACGAACTTCAGGCATTAATCTTCTGCTCGATCAATTCGGCTACGCGCGCATGCAAGACTGGCGGCGGAGGACTGACTACATAACGCCCCGGAATACTTGCCCAAAATCTATGGTGAGACACGGCATCGCGACCTTCATTGTTCTTTGCAGTCGGATCAACACCGGCTGCGACGAACACATCAACGAGTTCCGGCACGTCAAGCTTCATGCGCATCAGAGGATTGCAACCTTCATCGTCGACCAGATTGACATTGGCACCGCGGGCAATCAGCAGGGCCACCAGATCAACATGGCCGTTTTCAGCAGCGATCAACAGAGGTGTCGCACCACCGCCTAAGGCGCCGGTAGCTCTCGCATTGATGTCGGCCCCGTGATCGATCAGCAGTTCCGCTATCGAAAAAGTAAGCCCTGCCTTGGCCTGAGTCGAACACACCAACAGCAGTGGCGTCATCCCGACGTATCCATTGTCCATGACCACTGAAGTGCTCGCCCCGGCGAAGATTAGAGCGCTTTCCACTTGATGTGAATCA
>CAMDPA010000071.1 GCA_945903565.1 Devosia equisanguinis
CCCACCACGGTGAACTTACTTGCATCCGTCGAGCTTGCTGTCCTTGTTGGCGACCTCGAACTTCGGCAGCTGCTTGGCGGCCCAATCGACGAAGCGATAGTCGACCAGCTTCTCGATCGGGAATGTCTTCTTGATCATTTTCTGTTCGAGATAGAACTTCTGCACGTCGAGGATGCTCTTCTCGTCGACGCGACCATCGATCGGCCGGGCGGTCCAGAATCCGTCGAGCACCTCGCGCCGGGTCTCGACCTTCGATTGGATCAGGAGGTCGATGATCTCCTTGCGCACGGGCGCGCCATGGTAGCCCTGGCACCAGTCGCGGCTGCCGCGCATGTACGCGAGATAGAAGCGGTTGGCGACATCCGGGTTCTTCGCAAGCCAATCGGAGTTGGCGAAGTTGACCGAAATCGTCACCGGCCCGGGAACGAGCTTGTCGGCGTCGCCAAAGGGGATCGCGATGTTCTGCTTCTCGAACGACAGCGTCCACGGCGGAATCACGAGACCAGCGTCGACCGCCTTGTTGGCGAACGCGACCGCGTACTGCGGGAACGGGAAGATCTTGATGTTGACGTCGTTCAGCGTGATCCCATGCGGCTCCAGCATCTTGCCGATCTCGTAGGTCGAGATCGAGCCAGGACCGTTGGACGCGATGTTGCGGCCCTTCATGTCTTTCATGGTCTTGATCTCGTCCTTGAGGTCGGGACGGATCATCAGATTGTGGCCGGCGGGGAATGCCACGCGCGAGATCGTAATTGTGACGGGCAAGCCGCGGTCGACGGCATTGAAATAGCCGGCCGAGACGCCCGCGCCGACGATCTGGAGCTGGTTCTGGGCGACCAGCGACAACGCATCGGCGGCGGTGTCGATATCCGACAATTCGAGATCGATTCCGGCGTCCTTGAAGTAGCCGCGCGACTGCGCGATCAGCATCGCCCCGTTCGATACCGAACGCGCCAGCGCGACCTTGACCTTGTCGGGCGCCTTCTGGGCCTCGGCTGCGGTGGTTAAGGCTGCCCCCGCCACGACGGCGAGCGCAGTATGCTTGATCCACGACGGCATTGATGTCCTCCCTGACAGTCCCAGGCGATCACGTCGAGCGTGAGCGGGCTGCTGCGCCCTCTTGTAATCGGGAATGCGCGGTCGTGTCCAACGGCGGTTGTCGCGGCATGACGCCGGGACGCCCTGCGCGAGTTCGTCGCCGCCGTTGTGCGAGATAGTGCCGCCTCTTCTTCCTTGCAAATCTGGTATTATACTGGCAGAAATACAAGGATGATTATACCTCGCCTGCTATCCTCTACGATATCCGCGCTGTTGGATGAGTTCCCGGCTGTGGGTTTGCTCGGGCCGCGTCAGGTGGGCAAGACAACCTTGGCGCGGGGGCTCATGCACCCTGACCGGGCCAGCGTGTATCTGGACCTTGAAAACCCTGCCGACCTTGCCAGGCTTGACGACTCCCGGGGGTATCTGTTCGCCCAGCGTGGCCGCCTAGTGATCATCGACGAGGTGCAGCGGAAGCCCGAACTGTTCCAGGTTCTGCGCGGCTTGATCGACGAGCGCGTGCTGGCGGGCGAACCGGCGGGGCATTTCCTGTTGTTGGGTTCCGCCTCGATCGACTTGCTCAAGCAGTCGAGCGAGACGCTGGCGGGGCGTATCGTCTATCGGGAGATGTCTCCGCTCGACGTGCGCGAAATCGCAGCCGGGTCCGAACAACGGTTGTGGCTGCGCGGCGGGTTCCCGCGCAGCTTCCTTGCGTCAAGTGACGGCAGCAGCGCCGCGTGGCGCGATAGTTTCATCAAGACCTATCTGGAGCGCGATATTCCCGCACTGGGCTCACGTATACCCGCAGAGACGCTGCGCCGGTTCTGGACGATGCTGGCGCATAATCAAGGCGGATTGCTCAACACCGCGCATCTGGCGCGCGCGCTAGGCATCGACGGCAAAACGGTGGGTCGGTATCTCGACCTGATGGTCGACCTGCTGCTCGTGCGCCGTCTCCCGCCTTTTCACGCGAATGTCGGCAAGCGGCTGGTGCGCGCGCCGAAGGTGTACGTCCGCGACAGCGGCATCGTGCACGCGCTTCTTCGGCTGGACGAGAGCGACCAGGTTCTCGGTCATGCCGTGAGCGGCGCCAGTTGGGAAGGGTTCGTGATCGAAAGCTTGATCCGGGCGGCGCCGGAGCGGACGCAAGCAAGCTTCTGGCGCACGGCGGCGGGTGCCGAGGTCGACCTCTTGTTGGAGCTGCCGGGAGGGATGACTTGGGCCATGGAGATCAAGCGCGGTGTGGCGCCGAAGGCCGAGAAAGGTTTCCGGCAAGCGCTTGCTGATCTGCAGCCAGCCCGCGCCTTCCTCGTCTACTCTGGTGACGAGCGCTATCCTAAGGGTGACGGAATCGAGGCCATCGGCGTGCGCGAGATAACCATGGAGCTGGCGGCGCTGGGGGGATAAGTCGACGTACTCGGCTACCCCTTCAACACCCAGCGCCCGCGCTCGGGATCGCGGTCGAGGCGGCCGGCTTGGCGCAGCACGTCCAGCGCGCGCACGATCTCGCGGCCGTCCTTGCTCTTGGTGGCCGCCATCAAATCCTCGAAGAACTTGGGGCCATCGGCCAAGGCCAGCTCGACGCTTGCGAACGTCTTGCCCGAATACGTCGGCGGCGCTGGCACCTGATACTCGAGTTTCTCGGCGGCGCCGATCGGCCACGTCAGATCGTAGCCCGCCTTGCCGCCGACGCGCGCGCCGTTGAGTGAGGGATCGAGTGCCAGCGTGCGTGTGCCGGACGCGATAATTAGATCGCGGTCGGGCTGGAAACGGGTGGCGAGCGCCCAGTCCATCTGCTGGTCTGACGTGATGTCGATGTCGGGATCGACAACGAACACGTTCTTGACGTTGGCGAGGCAGGAGAAGCAGGCGTGGATGGCGTTGCGCGCCTCGCCCGGCACGCGCTGGCGCATCTTCACGCGCACGTTGAAGCTGCCGCCGGACGACGCGGTGACGTACACGCCGAGTGGTTCGCGCACCGCCATCTGCAGCGCGCTCCACACGATCACCTCGGTGCGCACCGCGTTGAGCACGGCCGTATCGGTGATGGCGAGCGAGGTGCCTGAAATAGTGCTGGTCTGGAACAGCGCGTCGCGGCGGTGCGTGATCGCGGTGAGCTTGAAGACGGGGTTGCGTTTGACCGCGCCGTAGTAGCCGAGGAACTCGCCGTAGGGGCCTTCGAGCTCGGTGTAGCCCTTGGCGTCGAAGTAGCCTTCGAGCACGAATTCGGCATCGGCGGGAACGCGGATGTCGTTGGTCACGCACTTGACCACGGGCACCGTCGCGCCGCGCAGCGATGAAATGAGACCCAACTCGTCGACGGGCACGCGCATCGTGCCGGCAACGTGGTCGATCGGGTGGCAGCCGACAACGAATGCGACGGGGAGATGCTTGCCCGCGGCGACGCTCGCCTCGAACATCGCGCGCAGGTCGCTCGGTGCGATCAGGTCGACACCGGCTTCTTGCGTGCCGCGCAACATCAGGCGGCGAATACCGACGTTGGTCATCCCCGTCTTGGGATCGACCACGAAGTCGAGCGACGACGAAATGTAGGGCCCACCGTCCGAACCATGCTGGAGGTGGACCGGCAGTTTGGTGAGGTCGGCGTCCTTGCCTGTGAGTACCACCTGCTGCGATGGCGCCTGCTCGCGGGTGATCTCGACCGTGCGCGGCGGGTTCTTCAGACGACGCTGGATTTCAGCTGCAACCTGGTCGGTCTCCACGCCGAACGCATGCGCGATGCGTGACCGGCTCGCGCAAACGGCGCCGACGAGTTCCTGCGCGTCTGGTCCTGCCTTGCGGAACAGGGTCGCGCGTGGGTTGCCGTCGAGTGCGGCTGCGATGTCGGCCAGCGCGACCGGCTCGGCCTTGATGTCGAGCTCCGGCGTGTTGGCGAGACGCTCGATGAAATTGCGCAACCGGAACCGCTCGACGTCCACGGCGTCAGCTTTGCCTGCGCCGACGTTCTTATCGATGGCGTTCATGGTGTCTGTCCCTTCCGGCTGATCATCTCCCCTCCCGCGCGGCAACGCGATGGGAGGGGTTTCGTGCGCGCATCAATTTCAGGGACCGGAATGGGATGCAACCCAAAATGCGTGGCGTTAACCTGCGTTGGTCAGGTCGAGGCGGGGGCCCGGACAGGGGAAACCGCTGGCCAGGGGGTGGGCACGTCCCGGGCAGGTCAAAGGCTGGTCACTTTTTTCGTTCTTTTTCAGCCATGCCTTCATCTGCGCGATCTCGGTGTTCTGCGCCCTGATAATTCCCCGGGCGAGGCGGCGAATGCCCGGATCCTTGCCGTGCTCGAGCACGACTTTGGCCATGTCGATGGCGCCCTGGTGATGCGGGATCATACCCCTGACGAAGTCGACATCCGCATTGCCCGAGAAGGTGATCGCCATCTCCTTGTGCATGCGGTCGTTGGCGGCGGTGAAGGCCTTGACCGACGGCAATTCGGCGATGTTGGCCGGCGGTTTGGCGGCATGCGCTGCGTGATCCTGGTGCGGGCCGGTCTGGGCCGAGGCTGGTGCGATACCCACCAATGCCAGGCCAATGAAGTAGGCAGCAGTAGTCGTCGACTTCACGATGAGACTCCTTTGTTGTTTGCGATGCAAGTTAGCAGATGTGGCTGAAGCCCCGCGTTGATGCCGATCATATCCACGTCAACGCTTGGGCTCCTTGTGGAACACCGTGAGGCGTGGCGGCGCATGATCGAGCCCCAGTTCAGCCCAGCGCGAGGAGACGCGATCATAGGTCGACTTGCGGAGCATCGTCGCCTGCGGAAAGTGGGCCATGTGCTGATGCGGCTTGCACGCGTTGATCAGCACCTTCGATCCGTAGGGTCGCGACTCCGGCGGGAAGCGGCTGGGGTCGAGGCCGGTCGACCACGTGTTGCGCAGGAGATCGATATCTTCAGCCGGGTGACAGCGCGTCGAGAGCGCCCACAGCACGTCGTTCATGTCGGTGGGATCGACGTCGTCGTCGACGGCGATGACCCATTTCGTGTAGTACGCCGCTGCCGGACACTGCGCGGTCAGCGCCAGCACTTGCGCCGCGTGGCCCGCATACTTCTGCTGCATCGAGACGACCACCATCCCCCATCCGGACGCTGCCGCGGGATGCGCGTAGGCGCCCACGACGCCCGGCACGCCGATGCGTTTCAAGTCGTCGAGAATGCGCGCCGAACGCATGATCGCGTAATAGGCGCCGATCTCGCACGAGGGGTATTTGGCCATCAGCGCCGCCGTCATGATGGGGTCGCGGCGATGATGGACGGCGGTCACCTCGATGACCGGCTGCGGCGAGCGCTCGCGGCCATAGTATCCCGTGAATTCACCCAGGGGCCCTTCGGGCTCGCGTGGCACCGGATGGACGAGGCCTTCGATCACGAACTCCGCGTCGGCTGGAATCGGTAAGCTCACGGTCTCCGCCTGGGTGAGCGAGATGCCGCGCCCCATGATGCCGCCGGCGACATCGAGCTCGGATTCGTCGATGCCGAACACCTGCGCCGCCAGCATGAACATGACGGGATCGATGCCATAAGCGGCGACGACTTCGAGCGGCTTGCCCGAGGCCCACGTTGCCTCGCGGTCGAGCAGCCCGTGTTTGCCGGGCGAGCAGTAAAGTCCGATCCGGTCCGGGCCGATCAGCATCTGCCGGTAGCAGCCGACGTTGATGCGTCCCGTCTCGGGATCACGCGTCAGCACGATATTGCCAGTGCCGATGTAGGGGCCGCCATCGCCGGGCCAGAATGTCGGCGCCGGGAATTCTGTCAGGTCAAATTTGCCGGCGCGTGCCACGATTTCATTGACGGGTGCCTTCGACTTGGCCACCTGGACCGGCGCAATCTGGCGGCCCATGACACCGCGCGTGGCAGCGATCATTTCGGCGGTCGACAAGGTGGGATCGATCCCGACGGCCAGCGCATAGCGTTCCTTGCTGGCGCCGAGCATGTTGGCGAGTACGCGGCCTTTACCTTTGCCGGTATCGACGTTGTCGAACATCAGCGCGGGCGCGTCTTCGCGTCGCGTCGCCATGTAGGTGATCGCCGAAAGCTCCTCGTTCTGGTCGACGGGGGCGGTGATCCGCTTCAACTGTCCGGCCTTTTCGACGACCTCGATCCAGTCCCGCAGCGAGCGCCAGCCGACCGGAGCAGGGTTGGAAACCGTGCGGCGCGAGGCAGCGCCGGCTGCCGATCTGGATTTGGGGGGGCTGGCAATCTCTTCCATTTCGGTGCTCTCCGGTTCGTGCGCCCCTGGGGGCGGGGCCATCTTGCATGGCGCAAAGCGGCTTAGTCCATCGGACCTTTGCAAGGCGGGCCAACTCATGCCACTTTCCCGCCGCATCACCCGGGCGGGGCGGGATGCAGAAACCGAAGCGGGGGTGAGAGCGACGACATGCGATCCTTGATCGCCAGACGGTTTGGCGTTGCACTGACTGCCGGGCTGCTCGCAGGGTTATCCAGCCTTGGCGCGGCGCGAGCCGATACGTTCTATCAAGGCAAGCAGCTCGTCGTGCTCGTCAACTTCGCGCAAGGCGGCCCGACCGACGCGGAGGGGCGGCTTGTTGCCCGTCACCTTTCTCGACACGTCGGGGGCAATCCAACCGTCGTCGTCCACAACATGTCCGGCTCGAACGGTGCGGTAGGGGCCAACTGGTTGGCCAATGCGGCCGCGCCTGATGGCCTGATCCTGGGTTATTTCACGGGCATCGCGTCAATGCGGGCGCTCGCCGATCCGATCCTGAGCCCCAACGTCGCCAAGCTTGGGTTTGCCGCGGCAGGCCCGGGCATAGGTGTCGCCTATGTGCGTAGCGATATCGGCGGCGGCATCAAGAAGCCCGGCGATATCCTGAGCAAGAGCGACTTCTGGGTGGGCGGCCTCAGGGCCGACAGCGACCGCGACATGCGCCTTAGAATGCAGCTCGACCTGCTCGGGGTGAAGCACAATTACCAGCCCGGGTTCGCGACGATGGCGGACGCGCGCCAGGCATTCCAGCGCGGCGAGATCCAGGTGCTGATCGAGCCGATCACGGCTTATCGAGCGGCGATCGAGCCGGGGCCGGTGGCGAACAAGCAGGCACTGCCGTTGTGGCTCGATCCGCTCGATGACGGCGACGCCTTCACGCGCTCACCCGAGGCCGACAATCTCGCGGCGCTGACGTTCACGGATTTTATGATCCAAGCGAAGGGCGCGTTGCCGAAGTCGGAGCTGTTCGACGCCTGGCGGCTCGTCAACCAGATGGGGACGCTGTTCCAGCGCATCCTCGTTCTGGCGCCCGGCTCGCCGCAACCCGCGATCGAGTCGGTGCAGAAGGCGCTGGTCAAGATGGCTGATGACCCCGCGTTCAAAGAGGACGCGCTGAAGTCGATCAAGTTGGTGCCGAGTTATGTCGGCGATGCCCGCACCGCCGTGCTGTTCCGGCAGGTGGTGGAGCCCACCCCCGCGATGAAGGCGCTGGTCCGGCGCTACGCTGATGGCGGCAAGTCCGAGGCGGAAGCCAACGCGCCGACAAAGCCGTAGGGCGGGCAAGTGCGGTGGCGCGCAGCCTTCGCCGAGGGGGCGCGGGACGCGGCGGGCTGCGCGAAATCCGCACTTGCCCGCCCTACAAGCTGCGCATTCAGCTCGGCTCATCTCCAGGCGTATCACCGCCACTATTTTCACCGGCGTCGCCGTTGCCGTTCTCCGCGCTCGAACCGTCATCCGGGATGCGTTCGACTGATACAACCTTCTCCTCCGCGTCCGTCTTGAAGATGCGGACGCCCTGCGTGTTGCGGCCCGCGAGTCGAACCTGATCGACGCTGGTGCGGATGAGCTGGCCGCCGTCGGTGACGAGCATGATCTGGTCGCTGTCCTCCACGGGGAACGAGGCCATCAGCTTGCCGTTGCGGTCGTTGACGACCATCGCGGCGATGCCTTTGCCGCCGCGGCCGGAGAGGCGGTACTCGTAGGACGACGACCGCTTGCCGTAGCCCTTGTCAGAAACCGTGAGTACGAACTGCTCCTTGCCGGAAAGCTCCGCGAAGCGCTCCGACGACAGCTCTGTCGGGCCCTCGATCACTTCGGCGTCGGCTTCCGGCTCGGGCGCCGCGCCTTCGACATCCTCAGCTTCACCGCTTTGGGCACGGCGCAGTGCTGCAGCCTGCTTCAGATAGGCGGCACGCTCGGCTGGTGTCGCGTCGACGTGGGTGAGGATCGACATCGAGATGAGGTGATCGGTGTCGGCCAAGCGAACGCCGCGCACGCCGTCGGAATCGCGGCCCTTGAACAGCCGCACGTCATCGCAGCAAAAGCGGATCGCCTGGCCGTCGGCGGTGGTCAGCTGCACGTCGTCCGTGGGCCGGCAGATGGCGACGTCGATGATGCGATCGCCCTCGTCGAGCTTCATCGCGATCTTGCCGTTGCGATTGATGTTCTCGAAGTCCCCAAGGGAATTGCGCCGCACGTTGCCCGAGCGGGTCGCGAACATCAGTTCCAACTCGCCCCAGGTCGCCCCGTCCTCCGGCAGCGGAAGAATGGTGGTGATTTGCTCGTCCTGTTGCAGCGGCAGGATATTGATCAGCGCCTTGCCGGGAGACTGCGGCGTGGCGGCGGGCAGACGCCAGACCTTCATGCGGTAGCACATGCCGCGTGAGGAGAAAAACATCACGGGCGTGTGCGTGGAGGTGATGAAGATCTGGGTGACGAAATCCTCGTCGCGCGTCGACATGCCCGACCGGCCCTTGCCGCCACGGCGCTGGGCTCGATAGGTCGAGAGCGGCACGCGCTTGATGTAACCCTTGTGCGAGACGGTGACGACCACGTCCTCGCGCTGGATCAGGTCCTCGTCCTCGACTTCGCCTTCGATGTCGACGATCTCTGTCTTGCGGGGCGTTGCGAACTGGGTGCGGATTTCCCCCAGCTCGCCACGGATGATGTCGATGATACGAGCGCGCGAACCCAGGATTTCGAGGTATTCCTTGATCTCCTCGGCGATCTTCTTGAGGTCCTCGCCGATTTCGTCGCGGCCAAGCGCCGTCAACCGCTGTAAACGGAGATCGAGGATCGCCTGGGCCTGCTCCGCCGAAAGGCGGTAGGTGCCTTCGTCCGTCATCTTGTGGCGGAGATCGGCGACCAGCTCGATGAACACAGCCACGTCCTTGGCCGGCCAGTCGCGCAGCATGAGCTGCGACTTGGCTTCCGCGGGCGACGGCGCCCTGCGGATCAAGTTGATGACTTCGTCGATGTTGGCGACGGCGATGGCGAGGCCGACCAACACATGCGCGCGGTCGCGGGCCTTGTTGAGCAGGAATTTGGTGCGCTTGGCGACGACCTCCTCGCGGAATGCGTTGAACGCCTGCAGGAAGTCCTTGAGGTTCATTTGCTCGGGCCGGCCGCCGATGATGGCGAGCATGTTGGCGCCGAACGTCGTCTGCAGATCGGAATACTTCCAGAGCTGGTTCAGCACCACGTCGGGGATCGCATCGCGCTTCAGTTCGATGACGACGCGCATGCCCTCGCGGTTGGTCTCGTCCCAGATGTCGGAAATGCCTTCGATACGCTTGTCGCGCACCATTTCCGCGATCTTCTCGATCAACGTCTTCTTGTTGACCTGATACGGCAGCTCGGTGACGATCAGCGCGTTGCGGTCCTTGCGGATCTCTTCATTATGGACCTTGGCCCGCATGATGATCGAGCCGCGGCCCTTGTGGTAGGCCAACATCGAACCGCCGCGACCGAGGATCTGCGCGCCCGTGGGAAAGTCCGGCGCTGGGATGATCTCGCAGAGCTCGTCGATCGTCATCTCGGGATTGGTAAGCAGCGCCAGGCAGGCGTCGATCACCTCCCCGAGGTTGTGCGGGGGAATGTTGGTGGCCATGCCGACCGCGATGCCGCCGGCGCCGTTGACGAGCAGGTTGGGGTACTTGGCAGGCAGCACCGACGGTTCCTGCTGCGAGCCGTCATAGTTCTCACGGAAGTCGACCGTGTCCTTGTCGAGATCGTCGAGCAGGTATTGCGCGATCTTCTGCAGGCGGCATTCGGTGTAGCGCATCGCCGCGGGACTATCGCCGTCGACCGAGCCGAAGTTGCCCTGCCCATCGATCAGCGGCACGCGCAGCGACCAGTCCTGCGCCATGCGGACGAGGGCGTCGTAGATCGCGAGGTCGCCGTGGGGATGGTACTTGCCCATGACTTCGCCGACGACGCGCGCCGACTTCACATACTTCTTATTGGAGTCGAGACCCAGCTCGCTCATGCCGAACAGGATGCGGCGATGCACGGGCTTTAACCCGTCGCGAACGTCGGGTAGCGCACGCGACACGATCACGCTCATCGCATAATCGAGGTACGAGCGCTTCATCTCGTCGATGATCAGGATCGGACGGATGTCGGCGGGGTCTTTGCCGCCGGGTCCCTTGTCGTCTTTTTTGTCGGTCAAGCGAGCCTCAGGCAGGATAAAAGCAACCGGCGCGCGCGGGCTCGCCGATGAGTCTGGTGTGAGTCACGAGTGTCAGCAGGTACACTATCAGAGTGTGAGCTGGTGCAGCAATGTTGGTGGCTCAACTCTGGCGGCTTTTCCCCAGCCCGATCAGGCCCTAAGACCTGGATTTCCGGGCTCTGGTCCGGCGCGCGGCCATTTGCAGCACTTTTGCAACACCATCGCGGTGCTCTGGTCGCCTGTCGCGGTTCGTGCTCAGCCAAACGGCGCTGCGTCTGTTAGACCCAGAGAACGTTTGGGATTCTGGGGTTGGCAATGAACCGTCACGGCACGACTACGATTTTCAGCACTCCCCGCAACGCAGCACGTGCGCGCGTGTTAGCGACGATCGCCGGTCTCTTGCTGGGCGGAACGGCGGCAGCGGCCGCGGACCTGGGATCGGGCTGCTGCGCGGACCTTGAAGAGCGCATCGCGGAGCTCGAAGCCACGACGGTGCGCGCCGGCGGCCGCAAGATGTCGCTGCAGATCACGGGGCAAGTGTCGCACGTCATCATGGCCTGGAACGACGGCGCGGAAAAGAACGTCTACGTCCAGGAGAACGCCCAGTCGCAAAACCGGATCGGCTTTCAGGGCAAGGCTCGGATCAACAGCGAGTGGTCGGCCGGCTTTCGCTTGGAGTTCCAACCGCGCGCGTATCGGTCGAGCTTCGCCAATCAGCTTGCGCTGGGGGCCAGCAATGGTCAGACGATCACGGCCTACAACACGGGCTCGGCCTCGATTCGTCACGCACACTGGGTGATCGAATCCCCGACGTACGGAACGTTCACGGTCGGCCGCAACTTCGAGGCGGCGTTCGGAACGTCCACCATCAGCCTCGTCAACCCGGACGGCTTTTCGGGCATGAACGGGCCCGGTTTCGCCAACGCCGGTTTCTTTGTCAGGCGCGCGGGCGGCGATCGTGCCCTGAGCGCGCTGACATGGCAGAACTTCGCCTACATTCGCAACGGCGACGGCCCAACGCCGATGGACTACGCGCATACAAATTCCAGCGTACGGTACACGACGCCGTTCCTGTTCGGCCGCACCAAGACCTCCGGCCTCCAGCTCTCGGCCAACTGGGGCATGGACGACGCCTGGACAGCGGCGGTGCGCTACGCCGAAGACTTTGGAACCTTCCGCGTTGCCGCAGGGTTTGGATACTCGGGCTGGACCGGCATCGACCGTGGCATGTGCTCGCTCGGTGCTGCAACTGGCACAGTGGTGCTTCCGGAAACGGGCTCAAACGTGAGCTGTTACGGGATCCAGGCCAGCGCCAGCATTTTGCATGCAGCGACGGGGCTCTACGTCTCTGGCGGCGGCGCGCAGATGACCGACAACAACGCGTCGGCGGCACTGCTTGCCCGCTCGGCGGGCGTGACGGGCAATGCCGACAATTCGAGTGGCGCGTGGTGGCTGCAGCTCGGGTGGCAGGCGCGTTTGAACGGCCTTGGCAATACGATCTTCTGGGGCCAATACGTCGAGTACAACACCGGGCTGGGCGTCAACAACAACCTGCTACAGACGGTGGCCGCGAACGACTCGATCAATTCGTTCAGCGCACCGGCGTTCCTCACGGGTACGCGGACGGGCGTTTGGGGCGGTGGCGTGTCGCAGGAGATCACGGCTGCCGCCATGACGCTGTATGCGGGGTTCCACACCTACTCGACCGAGGGGACGCTGATGAACGTGGCTACCGGCGTGACCCGCAAGGCCAACGCTATCGATGACATGCAGGTGCTCTACACCGGCGCGACCATTCGGTTTTAGACCGGCTGACCAGCGAACCGTTGCATTCAGCGGCCATTCATTCGCGAAATGACATAAGCCTGAAACGTTGGGGGGCGTAGATACGCTCAACGCGCAACTCACGTAGGCGGGTGTGCACCGCCACTGATCACCGCAAGGAAGACACGACATGAACAAGATGATCCTGGGCTTGGCTGCCGCGGCCGCGTTGGCGTTCACGCTGCCCGCCGTTGCTCAACTCAAGGCGCCCGACGCCAAGCCAGAAGTCAAGGCGGGCGCGAAGGTCGACGTACCCCAGGGCGTATTCTACGGCGGCCTTGGCCCGACGCAGTATCTCATCAAGTCGCGCCTGATCGGCGTACCGGTGGTCGACAAGGCCGGCGCCAAGATTGCGACGGTCGACGACGTCATCCTCGGGACGAAGGACGACAAGATCGACGGTCTGATCATCGATGCCGGCGGCAAGAAGCTTGGCGTGCGCATGACGGCGGCCAAGGTCGAAACCAAGGATGGCAAAACCACGGTCACGCTGGCCGCGGTTACCGCTGAAATGCTCAAGGTCTTGCCGGCATTCGGCACCAAGGCGGTCGGCAAGTAACGGCCCAGCCGCTGGCCAAGGTCTGAATTCATGCGCCCCGCCGGGTTCTCCCGGCGGGGTTTTTGTCGCGCAACGAATTTGGCCTTATGCTACGCCGCAGCACGGCAGGATCAGGAACGAGGACGACATGGTGAAGTCGAAAGCGGCGAGCAGCAGCGCATTGCCTGCATTGCGTCCCAAGGAATCGTTCCAGGATCTGATCCTCACGCTGCAGCAGTTCTGGGGCGCGCAGGGCTGCGTCGTGCTCCAGCCCTATGACATGGAGGTCGGCGCGGGCACGTTCCACCCCGCGACCACCTTGCGCGCGCTTGGTCCCAAGCCCTGGAACGCCGCCTACGTGCAGCCGTCGCGCCGGCCCAAGGATGGCCGCTACGGCGAGAACCCGAACCGGATGCAGCACTACTACCAGTTCCAGGTGATCATGAAGCCGTCGCCGCCGGATATCCTGGATCTCTACCTGCAGAGCCTCGACGCGATCGGCATTGATACCAGCGTCAACGACATCCGCTTCGTCGAGGATGATTGGGAGAGCCCGACGCTCGGCGCATGGGGCCTGGGCTGGGAAGTCTGGTGCAACGGCATGGAAGTGACGCAGTTCACCTATTTCCAGCAGGTCGGCGGCTACGACTGCCATCCCGTCGCCGGCGAGATCACCTACGGTCTGGAGCGCCTGGCGATGTACGTGCAGGGCGTCGACCGCGTGTTCGACCTGAACTTCAACGGCCGCACCGATCACCGCAAGCTGACCTACGGCGACGTGTTCCTGCAGGCCGAGCAGGAGTATTCGCGCTACAACTTCGAGCACGCCGACACCGACATGCTGCAGCGCCACTTCAAGGACGCGGAAGCCGAGTGCAAGAGTTTGCTGGAGAAGGGCTTGTTGGGTGTCAGACCCTCTGGGTCTGACACCGCGGGCAAGACATCGACCGCCGGAGCAAAGGTGTCAGACCCAGAGGGTCTGACACCTGCGCATCTCATGGCGCTACCCGCTTACGACCAGTGCATCAAGGCGAGCCACGTGTTCAACCTGCTCGACGCCCGCGGCGTGATCTCCGTCACCGAGCGCCAAAGCTACATCCTGCGCGTCCGCGACCTTGCGAAAGCCTGCTGCGGCGCGTGGCTGGCGACGGAGGGTGGGCGGGGGTGATGCCGCGCTCTTGGCCGGAGCCCGATACCGACGGTGACCGAAAGCTCTACGGCTACATCCGTCAGCATAGTTGGATGGTGCGCCATGTCTTGGACCACAAAGGTAAGAAACCGAATTTCCATTACTCCGGCGGCATCCATGAGACGCTGGGCCAACCGGAAATCGTGCTGTTCGGCCTGTCGAAGGAAGTGGGCATTTGGATCGTCAACGAGTACGGGAAACGATTGCGAAATGGCGATCGGTTCGTGCCAGGCGAACGATATTCAGGTTTTCTCGAGGGCTATGACGTCGTTTTCTTGAGCGTCGAGTCCCGTCGCACACGAAGGTACATCACTTGGACCGACTGGTTTTATGACCGCAAGGGGTTCCCGCTCGTACAACTCGTATGGCCCGAGAAGAAAACGCACCTCTTTCCGTGGGATGCCGCTTGCGGACCAGACACAAAGCGATTGCAGCCGCTATTTGATGAGGCCTCCCACCGCCGACGCTTCGGTTGGCTGGGCCGCATATTCTGCTTTTGACGGTCAATACGCCGCCTTCAGCCGCTTTATCATCGGGAAGTGCTTCACGTTGAGCGTGGCAAGCTCGAGCCCGTGGTGCTCGGCCGTGGCGGCGATGAGTGCGTCGCCGAGTTCAACGCTATGACTGCCGCGATAGTGGCGCATGTACGCGCCGGCCGCTTTCGCCATACCCGGCAGCAGGGCGAGCACCATGCAGCTGTCCAAGAATAGCCGCGCCGCCCGTTCCTCTTTCTGAGACCTGAGGCCCGCAAAGACTTCGGCTACCGTAATCACTGAAATCGACGGCCTCTCGACGAGCGATCCGACGTACGTCGTCGCGGGGGCGTCGCCGCGCAGAAAATCGATAGCGACGCAGGTGTCGAGCAACACTAGTTTTTGCCCTGTAGTCTCTTGATGTTCTCATCGACGCGCTTATTCCAGCGCTGCCGGTGTTTCGCGACTCGCTCTGCAAGCCCTTCGTCATCAGCCAGCGCGCCGGCACACGCCATGATGCGCGTCTTCCAGTCGTCCTTGTCGCTCTCGATGCCGAGCTCCCGGTCGATCGCAGCGCGGATCAACTCGGCCTCGGGTCGGCGAGCCGTTTTGGCACGCAGCTTGAGCAGCCGGTTCTGCTCGACGGTGATGAATACCTGTTTGCGTACCATCGACATGGTGATCACTCCTACACACGTAGTATGTGTATATAGGCGGTGGGTCAATGGTCCGCGCCCGAATTGCTCGCCACCACAGCAACTCGACGCTTGGCGCGCGATCCGGTAGACCAGAGCCCGTAGGTTGGGTTAGCAGTGCGGAGCGCTGCGTAACCCAACGTCTTCGATGTGCCCCACAAAAATCGTTGGGTTACGCGACGCTGCGCATCGCTAACCCAACCTACGCGTGGCGCGCTCACTTTCCACGCCCACCGCTCCGCGTCTCACGTCCGCCAAACCACCGCCGCGCCGAGCCCGGCGATGGCCTTGTCCGCCGTCACGACGACGCGGTGCTCGACCAGCGCCTGGCCCGCGATGAGGCGGTCGAAGGGGTCCTTGTGCGGGGCATCGATACCCGCGCCCCTGACCATGTGAGCCGCCGTCACGGCGAGCGGCGCGAAACCGAGCGTGACCACCTGCGGGTCGAAATCGCCGGGAAAGCCGGCGTCGAACTCGAGCATGCCGATCCGGCGTTTGATCGCGATTTCCCAGGCCGTGGCCGCGCTGACAAGGACTTCGTTGCCGGGATCGAGTAGGAGCGCTTGTAGGGGCTTGGGCATCCGCTTACGCGCGCCGAGCCACCAGATCAGCGCGTGCGTGTCGAGCAGCAATCTCATTTGAACAGCTTGCCGCCTTCGCCGAAGGCCTCCGTCAGATCGTCGTCGCTGAGAGCGGAGAACAGGGCGTCGTCTGCGGGGATGCGGAACTTGCCTTCCAGGCTGCCCTGGCCCACGCGTCGCATCTTGGCGACCTCCGTTGGCCTGTAGGCGCTCAGAATGGCGATCGGCTTGTCGGCGCGTGCGATCACGATGTCCTCGCCAGCCTCGACGCGCCGCAGAAGCTCCGACAGGTTTGTTTTCGCCTCGTGGATGGTGATGACGGTCGACATAGCCGAGATCCGGTCAGCTAACTTAGGACAGATCGCAGAATAACCGCTACGAGTTCCCCGGTCTACGTGGGCTGATTGTATAGTTCCATTCGGGATGGAAGTCATCGCCGACAAGCTTGACCGCCGCCAACTCGGCTTTGCTGACCTTGATGCCTTTCTCATAGGTTC
>CAMDPA010000072.1 GCA_945903565.1 Devosia equisanguinis
CAAGGGCCACTTTGGCCTTGAAGTCCGGTGAGTGGTTCCGGCGTGTTCGCTTCGTCATTCTGGCTCCTGATTCGCACGCACAACCGTGCGCGCTGTCAGGCAGAGATTCCACTCATCGCACCGTCCGAAATTGTGGAGCCGTCTCTAGAACTCGTCGTAGTCGACGTGGCAATGCACGCCGCGCATCACGCCCGAACGCGACGCACAGGCGTTCCACTGCACGGTCTTGAACGCGCCCGGCCACTCCTCGCGGAAAATCTCGAACAGACATCCCCGCGCATCCGCGTTGGCCCGCACCGGAACCGCCGCACACCCTTCGATCGGAATTGATTTCAGACCCACGCTCATGCCCCCTTTAAGAACTCAACCAATCTCTCGGCCACCGCCTCCGGCAGCTCCTCCGCAAGATAATGCCCCCCGGGCAGTGCCTGGCCTCGCACGTCCGCCGCGCGCTCGCGCCACAACGCCAGCGCATCGAAACAGCGTTCTATGACGCCATTTTTGCCCCAGAGCGCGAGCAACGGGCAAGCCACCTTCTTGCCGTTATCCTCGTTGTCGTGTCGCAGGTCGATCGAGGCCGCCGCCCGATAATCCTCGCATGTCGCGTGGATCGTTTCCGGCTTGCGGAAGCAGCGCAGATATTCCGCCAGTGCTGCCGGCGCGAACGGCGTCAGACCCGCCGATCCCGAACCGCACTTCTTGAGCCAATACTCATCAGGATTGGCCCCGATCATGCGCTCGGGAAACGGCGCCGGCTCGATCAGGTAGAACCAGTGCGCGTAGGCCCGCGCGAACGCATCCGTCGTGCCGCGATACATCTCGCGCGTCGGCGCGATATCGAGCACCGCGAGGCGCTGCACGCGCGCGGCGTGATCGAGCGCGAGACGATGCGCGACACGCCCACCGCGATCGTGCCCGCACACGAAAAAGCGATCGTGACCGAGCGCCGTCATCACCTCGGCCATATCGAGCGCCATCGCGCGCTTGGAATACGGCGCGTGATCGGCAGATGTCGCAGGCTTGCCGCTGTCGCCGTAACCGCGCAGGTCCGCGGCGACGATCGTGAACCGATCCTTCAGCAGTGCCGCCACCTTGTGCCACAGCACATGCGTCTGCGGATATCCGTGCAGCAGCAGCAGCGGTGGTCCCGACCCGCCGGTGACGCCGTGGATCGTGGTGCCGGACGTCGCGATATCGAACGTGCGGAAGCCGGGGAATAACGTTTCGTTCGCCATTGGCCGTGCTTTCCTTATCCGCATGTCGAAGGGACACCCACCCATCTCTTCGGCGTAAAAGAGGGGCGGGTTTGGGAGGGGCTCCCTCCCAAGCGGGTGTGGGCGGCAGCCCTCTCGCGCGTCAGCGCGACGTACCACCTACGAAAGCCGCCCAATCCCCAACCCATCCGCCAGCTTATCCAGCGCCGTGCGCAGCCCCGGCGGGATCGGTACGCCCTGCGCCAAGCGTTCGGTTCGCACCGCATGACTGCGCTCGCCTGGAAGGCGGATTTCCTCGACGCCCGGCAGACGACCGGAGCCACGGATATCGCGCACCACCTGATCGACGCGGCGCTTGAATTCGGTCGGATCGCCGAACCGCGAGATCGACAGCGCCAGCACCGCCTGACCGGTATTGCTCGGCAGGCTCTGATCGGCGACATCGCGGCCGAACTGACCGCCGTTGAGCGTCGCCCCGATCAAGCCGATCATCAGCGACAGGCCGTATCCCTTGTAGTCGCCGATCGGCAGCAGCACGCCCTCGCCCGCCTTGTTGGGATCGGTGATCGGCTTACCGTTACGGTCGATGACCCAGCCTTCCGGCATCTGCTCGCCGCGCTGCTGGGCCATCTGCACCTTGCCGTTAGCCGCGATGCTGGTCGCCATGTCGAGCACGATCGGTGGCTCCTCCAACGCCGGCACCGCGAACGCGATAGGGTTGGTGCCCAACAGCCGCTCGAACCCGCCCCACGGCGCCATGAAGCAGTTGGAACCGACCGCCAGATAGATGCCGATCATATCGTGCGGCAGCATCTGCGACGCCCAGATCGAGGCCGCGCCCGCATGGTTCGATCCGCGCACCCCCACCCACGCAGCGCCCTGCGTCTTGGCCTTGGCGATCGCGATCTCGGTGGCGCGTGCCATCACGAGATGGCCGAGCGCGTTGCCGCCGTCGAGATGAGCCGTTGACGGACTATCGTTGAGCACGCGGATTTCAGCCTTCGGGGAAATCCGGCCAGCCTTCAGGCCGTTCGCATACTGCGCCAACCGGAAAATTCCGTGTCCGTCGGAGCCGGCAAGATCGGACTCGATCAACAACCGCGCGGCGTTGTCGGCATCCGCCTGCGGCACGCCGGTCTTGGCGAACGCGGCGGACGCGAAGGCGATCAGAGAGGATACGGGCGCGCGTGTGGTGGACATGGGCGAGCTTTCATCAGGCTGTGTTGGGGATCGGACGACGATACAGGCATCGGCGCGCGATGGCGAGTGACGTCCCCCCACGCTTCTTTTGGGCTGGGTCATAGGTAGACCGCAACCTACCCCTCCAATCCCCAGCGATAACGTCCGGTAACTGCGTGCAACGTCAGAGCATCTTCCTCGCGTGCGCCGGCGCCGATGTTATGGATCACCAGCGGGCGGCCGCCGGCAACGCGGTCCGACACGATGCCGATGTGCGGGAGGCGGTTGTTGATCAGTGAGGTGAAGATGTCGCCGGGTTGCCACGTCAAAGCCGCATCAGGCACCAACAGCTTGGCTCCCGCACGCTCGAGAAATACCTGCAAATTCGGCACACGGCGGTGATCGATGTTGCTGTCGGGTTGCGACAAGCCCCAGCGCTTTGGATATGCGGAAAAGCCCGCGCGCATATCCGCGTTAACGAGGGCTTGCAAGTCGAGCCCGAACGCGTCTCGATACGCGCGCACGATAACGTCGGTGCAGACGCCCCTCGTGCGGTCGACGTCACCGCCAGGAAACCGGATGCGCGAATAGGCGGGATCATAGGTCATGGTCACACCGACTTGAGCCCGCGCGGCAGCGATAAGAGCGGCTGCGGTTCGCACGGACGGACGTTGCGCCAAAGCGGGAGTGGCCAAAACCGCCAGCCCCCCAAGCAGCATTTCCCTGCGGTTCAGCATGCTTTTTATTTCGGCGCAACCGCAGCGGGCGCGGCTTTCAACCCGCGTGCAGCGACGACCTTGCTCCAGCGCTCGCGCTCCGCGGCGATCCACGTGCGCGTTTCGGCTTCGCCGGTCGCAAGCACTTCGGTGCCGATCGTGTCGAAGCGTTGTTTGACGTCGTCCATCGCCAGCACGGTCTTAATCTCCGCGGCGAGAAACGCGCGGATCGGCTCCGGCGTCTTTGCCGGCACTGCCAGGATATTCGTGAAGCGCGCCTCGAATCCGCCGATGCCGGCTTCCATCGCGGTAGGAACATCCGGAAACTTCGCCATCCGCCGGCTGTCGGAAACGGCCAACGCGCGCACCTTGTCCGCGCGCACGAAATCGAGCATGACGCCCGCGACGATGAAGGCGCCGTCGATATTGCCGGCGAGCAGTTCCTGCAAGGCTTGCGCTGCACCGCGGAACGGCACGTGCACCGCGTCGAGCGGCGCGCTCATCTTGAGATATTCGAACGCGAGATGGCCCGGCGAACCAAGCCCGGCCGAACCGAAGTTGAGCGACTTCGTCTTGCTGTGCGCGAGCAGCTCGGGCCAATTTTTCGCGGGCACCTTCGGGTTGATAGCCAGCATCAGGATGACCTGGCCAAGCTGTCCGATCGGCACGATGTCCTTGTCGAGGTCGAACGTCGTGGTGCCGCCGAGGTATGGGTTCACGGTCCACAGCGAGTCGACCGACATCATCCAGGTCAACCCATTGGGCTCTGCGCGCGCAAGGCCGGCTGCGCCGATGTTGCCCGCCGCTCCCGGCCGGTTCTCGACGACGACGGCGCGGTTGTGCCGTGTGGCCACCTTGTCCGCAAACAAGCGCGCGACGACGTCGAGCGGCCCTCCCGCCACGAACGGCACGATCAACGTGACGTTTCCCGGCGGCAGCGGTCCGGTGGCTTGCGCGTGCGCGGCGCTGGCCAGCGCGCCCATCCCCAACATGAGCGTACCGAACACTTTTGCGAAGCCCATCGCGATCTTCCCCCAACCCGAGTTGTCTCGACGTTAGAGCAGATATGGAATGCCGCGCCTATCGCCGGTAAACACGCAAAACGATGGCGGCGTAGCGAGCCTCACGGCGCCTGATACAGCTTGTCCTCCATGCGGGTCGTGATGCCTTCCTTCGCCAGCGTCGCCTCGTACTCGGTGCGGATGTAGGGGTCCTCCATGTGATACGGTATCGCCTTGCCGCCCTTGTTGACGTCGATCGCCCACACGTCCGCCATCTGCTCGCCGGGAATGCCGGCCTTCAGTGCGGAATGGTTGTTGGGCCCGAACCAGGCGGTGAGCCGCAGCGCCTCCTTCGAGACGCCAAAGTGCTGGTGATACCAGTCCCCGCTCATCGGCGCGGCCGAAACGAGACCGACTGGCTCGTAGTCCTGCCGCAGCACCTTGTCGCCACGCCCGTCCTTCCACGGCGTCGGGCCCAGCACCTCCGGCCACGTGTACGTATAGCCCTTGCCCTTGATGCAGATCAGCACCGCCGCACTCTCGTGCTTGTGCGCCTTGGAGTAGCGGCCGTTCTCGTGCTGGCCGACCCACAGATGGAAACGCTGCTGTGCCATCTCGGGCTGGATGCGCCGGTAGCCGGGCGAGCGGCGGTTATCGAGCGGCAGCTCGCAGTTGACGACATCGGGAATGAGGTTGGTTCGCCGCATCGCGAGGCCGCGCACCGGATCAGGTTCGAGATCGTCCTTCGGCTTGAAGTAGTCCGCCGCGCCCGAAAACCGGTCCGTGAAATTCCACGGGCAGCCGAAGACGAACTCCATGCTGTCCATGAGATTGATGATGTTCGGCGCGGAGGTGCCGCACAGCAGCAGGGCGGGCGAGCTCGTCGCATTGATGAAGCGATGCCCGGCGTTGAGCGGGATCGAAAACAGCGAGCCCTTCTGCCATTCGAACGTCGTTCGCTTCGGATTAGGGTTGGCAGGCGTGGGATGCTGCCAGACTTCCGTCGAGCCGCGCCCGTCGACCACCAGGACCTGCTTTTCGTACGTGTGCTGCTCGATGTTGAGCGCACCTCGAGCGGGGATTTCGACCACGTACATGCCCCACAGCCCCTCGGTGCCGTAGAGCTGGATATAGCTGCCGCGACCGCCCAGCCGCTTCCAGGGCTGCATCGGAAGATCCTGCACGCGATGCACGCCGATGCCGCGATAAACCGGAACGCCCTCCGCCTGCATGAAGCGGTCGTACGGCATGGCCGCGCGCTTGAAATTGCCAAACCCAGCGTTTTCGCCGTGTTTGGGCTCATGCCAGTGCGTCTGGCCCGGTTCGTCGTGCGCCATGTCGTTCTCCTTCAGTGTGTGCCGACGCTAACTGAGACGAGTCGCGTGGACAAGCGCGCGACTTTTGTCGCGCCTATACATGCAACTGCGGCCCACGCATTTGATACAGCGTCAGCGCCGTTGCCACCGCGAGGTTCAGCGAATCCAGGCGGCCCGCCATCGGAATGCGCACGAGCTTCGTGCACGCGTCCTTGACCTCGACACTCATGCCCGGCCCCTCGCTGCCCATCACCAGCAGCGCCGGTCCCTTCGGTGTCACGGCACGAAAATCCTCGCGGCCCTCGAGATGCGTGCCGACGACATCTCCCGGCCACGCCTTCGCCCAATCGAGAAAAGCCACGCGCTCCATCCGCACCAGCGGCACCGTGAATATCGAGCCCATCGTGGCGCGTACCGCTTCGCGCGAATACGGATCGCAGCATTGCCCGACGAGGATCACGCCCTTCGCGCCGACGGCCTCGACCGTGCGCAGGATCGTTCCGAGATTGCCGGGATCGCGCACTTCTTCGAGCACCAGCCAAACGTCGTCGCGCGCGCATTCCCCGGACTTTGGCGGCTCGGCGAAACGTTGCTCGAACACGCCCATGACAGTCTGCGGATTCTCTTTCGCCGCAAGCTTCGCGAGCACCGCCGCACTCACGTCGAGCACCTCCGCGCCGACCTTCGATGCCCAGGCCATCAGCCCGCGTTGGATCGGATTGTCGTAATGCGTATCGGCAAGCACGACCAGCATGCGTGGCGCAAATCCAGCCTCGCGCGCGGTCACGAGTATCGAAGCGCCTTCGGCCACAAACAGCCCAGTGTCGCGCCGTGCCTTGCGCATTTCCAGCGAGCGGATGAGCTTTACCCGCTCGTTCTGCAGGCTGGTGATGGCAACCCGGTCCTGGCTCATGGGCTCGACCATCGCGAATAGAGCGACGTGCCAATCAGCCGGTCGCCGTCCTTCTCGGCAACCGCCAGCTCGCCGCTTTCGATGGTGCCGCCACGATCGCGCAACGTGTCGCGCATCAAGCCATCGAGCGCCAGTGCCGACGCACGGATCGCGTAGGCCGTGAGAACCATGTGCGCGCCTTCCGGGGCCAGCAGCTTCGCGCAATCTGAAAGGAATGCCGGCAAGTGCTCGAACAGATCCCACACCTCGCCGTCGGGACCGCGCCCGAACTTGGGGGGATCGAGCAGGATCGAATGATAGGTCCGCCCACGCCGCACTTCGCGCGCGACGAACTTGCGCGCGTCCTCGCAAATCCAGCGCACCGGCGCATCGCCAAGCCCCGATGCGGCAGCATTCTCGCGCCCCCACGATACTGCCTTTTTCGACGCGTCGACGTGAACGACCTCCGCCCCCGCGCGCGCCGCGATCAGCGAAGCAGCACCGGTGTAGGCGAACAAATTCAGCACGCGCCTTGTCTCGCGCGGTGCGTCCGCGGCATCCCGCCCGATCCCCCGCACCATCCATTGCCAGTGCGGGGTTTGCTCGGGGAACAATCCCAGATGCCAAAGTCCTGAGAGCTTGCACTGCATGCTCACGCCTTCGACTTCCACCGGCCAAGCGTCCGGCACCGGCTTGTCGACGCGCCAGCGGCCCTTCTCCTCGTCCTCTCCAGAAGCTGAGAAAACCGCATGTGCCTTCGCCCATTCGGTGCGTGCAAGCCGCGGTTGCCACATCGCCTGCGCTTCTGGGCGCTCGACCACGATCGTGCCGAAGCGTTCCAGTTTGCGACCATTGCCGCTATCGAGCAGCGCATAGCCCTTGGGGCCTGGTGTCACGATGAGCGGAAGCACGCGGATAGGTGATGTCATTGTCATCGCGCTGGTTCAGGAGTTCGATGGGGAAGAAGTGCGCGGCTCCTTGCGCCGGGGCTTCGCGAGTGGCTTGCGCGACGCGACACGCGGCGGCGGCGCGGCAAGCTCCTTCTCCAGCGTGTCGAGGTTGTCGTAGGCGATGCGCAATTGCTCCTTGAGCAGCGCGACAGCAGAGGGATCGAGCCCTGCAATCGCAACACTTTCGTAATGCGCCCCGATCGGCAGCAGTTCGACCACCAGTGCGCGGCCCTTCGTACTCAACGCGATCTCGACGATGCGCCCGTTGCTTTCGGGCCGGCGACGCGTGACGAGCCCGCGACGCACCAGCGTTCCGACCAGCCGCGACAGCGTGGAAAGCTCGATCGAGGTCATGCCCGCAAGCTGGCCGAGCTGCTGGCCATCCTGCTCGTGCAGGGAGGCGAGCACGCGATACATCGAAACGGAGATCCCGTATTGCGCGACGCGCCGGTCGAACAGCTCGCCAATGCGCACGCCCACTCGCCGCACCAGATATGGAAACGACGTCGTCAGCTTGTAGTTGCCCAAACCTTCGGCGGGGCGCCGCTTGATATGCTCGCTCATGGGCGATACGTAGGTGATCGCACGCGCCTGCGCAACATTTGCATTTACAAATGTTTTGCGGGCAACTAAACTCTTCCACACGGGCAACGAACCCGGCAACAAACAGCACGCCGTGGGAGGCATCGATGGAGTTCGGCTACTTCACGCTCAGCGACAACCACTATCCCGCCGTCGGTCGTTCGGCCGAACAGTTCATTCTCGAGATCCGCGACCAGGCGATCTACGCCGACGAGCTCGGTATGCACTCAGCATGGATCGGCGAGCACCATTTCGACAGCCTCGGGGTCAACTCATGCCCTCACATGCTGCTCGCCAGCATCGTGCCGCTGACCAAGCACATCCGCTTCGCGCCTGCCGTCGCGGTGCTGCCGCTGCATCATCCCCTGCGGGTGGCGGAAGAGTGGGCGACGCTCGATCTGATCTCCGGCGGGCGCGTCGATTTCGCGGCGGGCCGGGGCTACGACCGGCGCGAGTACGTACCGTTCGGCGCGGAATACATGCACTCCCTTGAATTGCTTGACGAGGGTTGCGAGGTCATCCTGAAGGCCTGGAACTCGCCAGGCCCGTGGTCGCACAAGGGCCGCTTCTTCGACATTCCCGAGATGACGTTGACGCCGCGCCCCGTGCAGAAGCCGGTGCCGTTCTATATGGCGTGCTTCTCGCAATCGAGCATGGACCTCGCCGCCAAGCACGGCACCAACATCATCTTCGCGCCGTTCGCGGCGTCGATGACGTACGGCGGTCTGGCCGAGGCGGTCGCGGCCTACCGCGCCACCTGCGCCAAGGCCGGCGTGAAGCCGGGACGCGCGATGTGCAGCTACTTCATCCACATCGCGGAGACGCCGGCGGAGGACGACTACGGTCGCGAAGGCCTGATGCGCTATTTCGAGCACGCGGTGAAGCCGGCCTTCGTGCAGGAGCCCGGCAAGACGCCGCCGACCATGCAATACTTCCACAAGATCAACGAGATCCTGGCCGGCATGCGCAAGGAAACGTTGTCGGACAAGTCCATTCTACTGGGCACTCCCGCCCAAATTATCGACACCCTGAAGCGTGTCGAAGCCGCTGGAATCGAGGAGGTGATCCTGTATTTCAACGTAGGCGCGAAGCCGCACAACATGGTGCTGCAGCAGATGGAGAAGTTCATGTCGTCGGTGGCGCTGGCGTTCAACGGCAAGCACCTGCAGCGGCGGCCGGCATAAGCGTCGCGGGAACTTCTCCCCGCACTTATCCATAGAGAAATGGTGCGCTTGACAGAATTGATTCGCGGAACGCCAAGCTGAATGCTACTTACAACATGCCTTCAGTTGGTGTGCGTACCGTTGCGTTGGTTTGCTTTGCGTTGGGCAAGACAAAGACCTCGTCGTTTGCGGTAGCCGGCCGGCTCCAACCCCGCGTTGGATATTCGGCCGAACCGGCAGCGCATGCGGGGTCTTTGTTGATTCGGCGATTGCCATCCGCGCCGACATCCACGGGCCGGAACCGTCCTCTTATTCCGCCACAAGCGGCGTCTTGAATGCGACGCCCGGCAGAACCACACCTCCCGCCGGCCGCTGCGCCTTCATGTGAGGGCCATAGCGGTTCCACATCGCCTGCGGCAGCGGACGCCCCTTTGGCGTAGCAAGCCACAGCCGCAGCAAATGCCGCTTCTTTTCCGGCTCGTCGAAATCGACGAACTCGGTGCGCGAATGCACGGTCACATGGTTATGGAGGAGTTGGATGTCGCCCTGCCGGAAGTCCATGTAGGAGGCCCGCTCCCGCGCCATCTTGGCGAACAGGTCGATCGCCTCGGTCAACTTCGTGGAATGGCGCGGCAGCTCCTCGAAACGTTGTGCGGAGCGGATGTAGCCGCCCTGCCAGTTGATTGTCAGCAAGCCATGCTCGAAATTGAAAACGGGCAACTGGAAATACGGTTGCGCGCCTTCGGGGACTTCGCCGCGACGATCACGATAGATCGGTTGGGCGAGCTCGGCTGCCAGATCCGGCCGGGTTCTCAGCATCTCGTTGTAGACGTCGATGCTGCTGACGACGAGGCTTTCTCCGCCCGACTTCGAGGGATGCAGACACAGCAAGCCGACGACATCGCAGCTGTCGGAGTGGAACGGCAGCTTCTCCGCCGTCTGGTACCCGCGGTGGGCGGGGTTCGCCAGCGTCTTCTCGCCGAGATCCTGCACGTGACCGAGAATATGCCCCTTGCCATTCTGCGACACGGGATCACCGAAGTGCGTTCCGACCACCCAATAGGCGATCGCGCTCTGCAGCCGCGAATACCGGCTCACCGGAACGCCGCGAATGAGCACGACGCCGCGACCGTCGATCAACTCGTCGTTGAGACGCTCCAGCGTCGGGCGCAGCACGGGCAACGGCAGCTCGCGCCCCTTGATGTCGGCGATCTCCATGCCGCGCTGCTCGACCGCCACGACGGCCTGATCGAGGTCTGCGATCTCCTTGGCAGTCAGCTCGTGCATCCAGGTCGTGTCAGCGGCGAGGTCAGCCTTGCTCCAGCCGGCCGGATCGACCACCGGCTTCAGCGCTTCTGCCCGGCTCCGCTTGGCGATCGAAGCAACGCGTCCTTCAGCTTGCATATTCGTTCTCCCGATTGGCATTGCCTCACCAACAGTATCACTACTTAATCCGGTGTGCTGCAGTTGGCCACAGCTGCCGCGGCGCCTCACGAAAAGGCAACGACTTGCTTGCAGCCAGCTTACCCCACTCAAAGCCCATACTTCGCCCACAGCGCACGCGCTTCCAGCGCCGAAATCGCATCGTCGGCGTTGAGCAGCGACAGCCCTTCCGAGCCGCCGGGGCTGCGCCGTAGCCGGGACAGCAACCCGCCACCGCTGATTGGCACGACCTTCAGGACGACCTTGTCGCCATGCAACTGGCGCATCTTGGTGCGCACGTCCGTCACGCCGTCGATCAGGCCGAGGTCGAGCGCGCGCGCCGCCGACCAGAACGCGCCCGAAAACAACTCGGCATCGGGCGCCCGCAGCTTGCCCGCGCGGCGATCCTTCACGACACCGATGAACACGTCGTGCACGTCGCGCTGCACCGCCTTGATGCGCTCCACGTCCTCCGGATTTTCGGCCAGGAACGCATCCAGCGCATTCTTCGACGTGCCGGCCGTGTAGACGCGCCGCTCGACACCGAGCTTGGCGATGGCCTTGTCGAGCCCGAACGAGGCGAAGATCACGCCGATCGAACCGACGATGGAGGAGGCGTCGGCGTAGATCTCATCGCCCGCCACCGCCAGGTAGTAGCCCCCCGAAGCCGCTACATCCTCGCAGAACACGTAGACCTTCTTCTTGTTTTCGTCTGCCAAATGACGAATGCGCTTGAAAATCAAGCTCGACTGCACGGGCGAGCCGCCGGGACTGTTGATGACGACTGCCACTGTCGGAACTTTCGACATCGTGAAGGCGCGCTCGATCGCCTCGGCGGCGGTTTGCATCGACAGACCCGGACGCAGAGGGCTCGCCATCCCGATCGGACCGGACAGACGCAGCACAGGAACAACGGGTCGGCGGGAGAACGGCCACATGAGCAATGCCTCGGGGGGATGAGCGGCGGCGCGAATGGCCAGCGGCAGAGTGATCAGCCGCGTCTAATAGCAAACTGGTAGGCCCGGCGCAGCACGGTTAATTCGCATCCAGATCCAGCAACCCTTTCGCCAACGGCCAGTCGCACGCGTTTGTCGCCACTACTTCGGCGACGATCCGTGCGAGCACCGGCGCCAGCAGGAAACCATGCCGGAACGCGCCGTTCACATGGATGGTGCGTCCACGCACGATCACGCGTGGCACGTTGTCGGGAAACGCCGGCCTTACGCCCGCCGACATCTCCACGATCTCCGCTTCGCCGAACGCCGGGCTCAACGCATAGGCCATGCCGAGCAGCTCGAGCGCGGACCGCACCGTCATTGGGCTTTGATCCTCGCTCTCGATCACCGTTGCGCCAACCAGATGCAGACCATAGCCCCACGGCACGACATACAGCGGATAGCGCGGATGCAGCAGCCGCACCGCGCGCCGCAACGCGACATCACGCGTCCTGACAAGCAAACGCTCGCCACGCACGCCGCGCAAATTCGGCAGCTCCCCTCGCGCGGCAAGCCCGCGACAGTCGATCACCCGATCGGCAGTACCGCCAGCGAGCCAGCGCTGCCCCAGCACGACGTCCACGCCTGCCGCGCGCACTAGGTCGAGCAGCGTCGCAAGCGCATGGGGCGTGCGCATGTGCGCCTCGTCGCGATAGTAGAGCCCAGCCGCGAAGCGCGGCCCCAGATCCGGCTCGAGCCCGGCAATCTCGGAGCCCGCGATGTGCTCATAGCCCGGAGCCGAACGTGCGAAGCGCTTCAACTCGCCGGCGTCGCGCGTTTGCGCCAGCACCAGCGTGCCCGCCTCGATAAGTCCCGGATAGACCGCACGCCAAAGCGCCAGCCCTTCGATGCCGGCGTCGCGCACGATCGGCTCGGCTGCCTCGGCCTCGCAATAAGGCGCGAGCATTGCGCCGGCGAACCGGCTCTGCGCCGCCGCGAACGGCTCCGCGCTCTCCTCGATCAGGCGCACGCGATGGCCTGCACGTGCGAGCGTCAGCGCCTGCCAGACGCCGAGTATCCCCGCGCCGACGACATCGATCGTGAGCCTGCCCGTCATGCCCGTGCTTTCTCAATCCCCGCGCGCCAAACCTTCGCGCCGCGGGTCGGCGCCGCCTTCAAGCGCACCGTTCGACCGGCGCACGATGAGATGGGTGCCCGACGTCATCGGCAGCAGCCGCACTTCATGCCCGAGCAGCCGCATCTGCAGCGCGGTCAATTGACCGGCAACGTCCTTCTCCAGCTCCATTGGGCCATTGCGGCTACCGAAGTTTGGCAAGTCGACGGCGGCCTGCGCATCGAGCCGCCAGTCGATCAGCCCGACGGCGGTTTTGATGACATAGAGTGGAATGCGCGCACCGCCCGGCGACCCCAATACGGCGAACACCCGCCCGCCCGGATCGAACACAATGGTGGGCGCCATCGAGCTGCGCGGCCGCTTGCCCGGCGCCACGGCATTGGCAATCGGTGCGCCTTCCGCGTCGTGACTGCGAAACGAGAAATCTGTGAGCTGATTATTGAGCAGGAAGCCCGACGCCATGAGCCCCGAACCAAAGCCAGCCTCCACCGAGCTTGTCAGCGCCACCGCATTCCCGCGCGCATCGATGACGGATAAATGCGTCGTGCCCGCGACCTCTTCGGTAGCATCGACTCCCGCCTTCTGCAGCGGCGCGCCCGGTGGCAATCCGGGCTCCATCTTGGCGCTGGCGCGACCGGTATCGATCAGGCGACGGCGGGTGGCGAGATAGAAGGCATCCAGCATGCCGGCGGGTATTTTGACCTGATCGGGATCCGCGAGCCACCGGTCCCGATCGGCGTAGGCGAGCTTTTGCGCTTCGGCGATCAGATGCAGTGCCGGCCCGTTCATCGGTACGCGACCAAGACTGAATGGCTCCAGCAGTCGCAACGTCATGGCGGTGGCAATTCCACCCGACGATGGCGGCCCCATGCCACAAATGCGGAACCCCTGATAGCTCGCGCAGACCGGCGGACGCTCCTTGGCCGCATAACCCGCCAGATCGTGGAGGCTCAGCCGGCCGCCACGGGTCGGCGCCTCTGCGACCGCTTTCACGATCGCGTCCGCGACCGGACCTTTATGCAGGGCATCGGGGCCCTTGTCGGCGACCTGCCGAAGAACGCTTGCATACGCCGTATTGACGAGCTTCTCGCCCACCGCGCGCGGCTGGCCCACGGCATCGAAGAAATAGGCCCGCGCCGCGGCATCGAACCGTTCCGGGCCACGCTCGGCCAGCAGGCGGTTGAGACGGCCGGAAACCGCAAAGCCATCGCCGGCGAGCTTGATCGCAGGCTCAAATAGCGCCGGCCACGGCAGCTTTCCGTGACTTGCATGCGCCATTGCAAGCATCCGCAGCAGTCCCGGCGCACCAACGCTCTCGCCGCTGTTGACCGCATCCCAGAACCCGCGCGGCTTGCCATCGGGGCCCATGAACACATCCGGCGCAATCGCCGCCGGCGCTGTCTCGCGGCCGTCGTAGGTGCGCAGACGCCGCACGCGCTGATCCCAATGCAGCAGGAACCCGCCGCCGCCGATACCCGACGACTGGGGCTCGACGAGGCCCAGCACGAGCTGCGCCGCGATGGCCGCATCGAGCGCGCTGCCCCCCGCCCGCAGTATCGCGAGCCCGGCATCCACCGCATGTGGATTGGCCGCCGCGATCATGTGGGACCGCGCCCGCGCCAGCGTCTTGACTTCCAGGCCCGTCGCGCCGTCGGTCTCGAACGTGCGTTGGGCGTGAGCAGCGGGTGCCAGCACGCCCAACGCCAGCACACCAACGACGAACGCAGACAGCGCCTTCGAAATCGAACGCCCCCTGCGCGACGGCCAGCGAGGCGAGGGCGGGGGAGTTGCGCGACATCTGTTCACGGGGCGGGCGGACTTTCGAAAGTGCGGTAGGGATGGCCAGTCTAGCTGATCTTTAGCGAACCTGCGAACGCTCGCGTGCCGGTCGCGTGCCGGTCGTTGGTCTACCTTGTCGCGGACCGATCCCAATGCCGCAAGGGTGACCTGAGCGGCGCACCGGCAGCCCAAACGATGGCTGAAGCGAGGCCCGCGCCGATCGGGCCGCAAGGCTCATTTGGCTGGCGTGTCGAGATTGTCTTGACCCGCTGCCGGTGGTCCGATACCTGAACCTACTCGTGGCCCTGCCCCTCCGAGACCCCGGTCTCGGCCCCCAAGGTGGCATCAGAAGGACCACGCCGGCTCGGAGCGTAGCGCAGCCTGGTTAGCGCACCAGTCTGGGGGACTGGGGGTCGCGGGTTCAAATCCCGCCGCTCCGACCAATGAAATCAAAAGCTTACGATAATTTTCGGACTCTGTAGTCTCAGAATAGTCTCAAAAATCGCATAGCTAGGCCGAAGCGCGTCTGGCGTGTCCCGCCGCCGCCCGTAGCCGAGATCGCCGGAATGGGCAGCCGCGGACGGGGGCGTCCGAGAAGCCTGCACCCACGAGTATGAGCAGGTTCTCGCATACTGAGAATTTGACCGTGTCGCTCCCTGCTGGACGCAGCCCATTTGCCTATCTAATCCTGCCGACGGGATCTAACGACGACCACCCTGATCGGAGGCATCCCAGGGTGGTAGACGCGGGCGATTTGCCGGTTCAATACAAGTTGCCATCAGCTGGTCGGTCCGGGGGCGAGCGCAGAGGGTTGATTGTGTTGTGCACCCTCGCGGTCGCTTGTCCCCAAGTGAATGAGACTGGACTTCTCCGCAGACGGTTATGGAGTGAGAACCCGGTGTAGAGACCGCTCAGTCGCAATTGGAGGCGATTCGCCCGTGACATCCACGCCTTTGATTTACGATCTCTGCAGGCCGCGCCCTGACGTGCTGGCTGGGACGTCCAGCGACTCGGATTTTGCTGCCGATTTGTCGCAGGTGCTGCGGCGTGGAGGTGGGCCAACTGAGTACTCGGATCCGGTCAAGTTCTTCGCCAACACCTACCCTACTCGGGGTTTGCGGAACCTGTTGGCAAACGTGTGTTCGCGCCTGAGTGGTGGTGGCGGTACGGTCTCGGCGATCTTCCGGCTCGATACCTCGTTCGGGGGTGGTAAGACCCACGGCCTCATCGCGCTCGTTCATGCCGCTCGCGGAATGAAGAGTGTTGCGAACCCAGCCGAGTTCATCGAACCTCGTCTCATTCCAAAGGGTGAGGTGCGCATCGCTGCCTTCGACGGCGAGAACGCGGATCCTGCAAACGGACGGCGCATGGGCGAAGGGGTACTTGCGTTCACGCCCTGGGGCGAAATTGCCTACGCTCTGGCCGGACGGGAGGGATACGAACGACTCCGACGTTCTGATGAGGAGGGCATAGCCCCCGGCGCGGAGACAATCGCTGAACTATTTGCCGGGCATCCGTCTCTTATTCTGCTTGATGAGCTTTCAATCTATCTGCGCAAGGTCCAGAACCGCCATGGCGCTCGCGACCAGTTGACGGCATTCCTGACGTCCCTGTTCAAGGCCGTTGAATCATCGAGCAACGCGGCTCTCGTCTACACTCTTGCGATCGGTAAAGACGGTATCGCTGGCGACGCCTACAGCGCAGAGAACCAGTTCATCGCCAACAAGATGGCAGAGGCGGAAAGCGTCTCAGCCCGTAAGGCAACGCTTCTAAATCCGACCGAGGACGACGAAACAATACAAGTGCTCCGTCGCCGCCTCTTTGAGCGCATTGACGAACAGAGGGCAGGCGCCGTTGTCGACGCATATCGCCAATT
>CAMDPA010000073.1 GCA_945903565.1 Devosia equisanguinis
CGCGCCTCGAACTCGGCGGCGGTCTTGGGAAAATCCCGCCACAGATCATCCGACTTATGCTGTGTCATGGCGCCAACTCCTGGTTGTCGCCGGTAGACCATACAATTGCGCTGAATTTGAGGGACCTGAGGCAAGGGGATAGGTATGCAACGCAGCCGTGCCCGGTGCGCCGATTTTTATCGACCGCCGTGGCGAGATTGTCGCAGGCTGCGGGTGTCATTGTGACTGATTTGCGAACTTTGCTTAGCGAACTTCGCTACTCAGGACCGCCACAAGTTGCTTGGCCGGCCGCCGGAATCGAAGCCGGTCGTGCCTTCCCGCCAACGGTTTTCCAGCCGCCGCCACTCGTCCTGGAATGTTGCATTGTGGCCTTGAAAGCGCGGCGTCACGTAGCGCGCGAACATCTCGATCGAGCGGCTGATCTTGTCGTAGCTCGTCCATTCGTTAGCGGTCAGCATCACGCCGCCGAAGCCGCCGGTCTCCGCCATTTTGCCTTCGATCCAGGCGATGGCATCGTCGGGCGTGCCGATCACCCAGTCGCGGCGGTCGGCAATCGATTCGGGCGTGAACTGCTCGAACTTCTGATCGGGATGCTCGCGATAGAACGGCTCGAAACCGATCGAGCACATATACTTGGTCTCACGCAACATGCCCGCGCTGACATCGGCCCAGGCCTGCTCCCGGGTCTCGGCCAAATACATGTTGGTGACGATGCGCCAGTTGTTGCGGTCGGCTGTGCGGCCAGCCGCCTTGGCGCCCTTCTCGACCAGCGCCCAGCGCTCCCTGGCCGACAACGGGCTGCGGCCGGCCTTGCCCGAGGGCGACAGCCAGATCATGCCGTGACGACCGATCAGATCGAGATTTTCGGGCGTACCGGCGGACGGCAGCGCCAGCGGCAGGCGCGGCTGCTGAAACGAGCGCAGTTGCAGGCGCAGATTCTCGAACTGCCAGAACTGCCCCTTGTGGCTGATCGGCTCGGGCGACTCGAGCAGCCGCACGATCACGTCGATCGCCTCCTGCAACATCGGATAGAGCGAGCGGTCGTCCATGTTGAACAGCATCTTGTCGCTGACCAGACTGCACGGCCCCACACCCAGAATGGCGCGCCCATGGGTCAGGTGATCGAGGAAGCACATCCGCTCCGCGAGATGAAAGGGATGGTGGAACGGCGCGCTGAACACCGAGGTTCCCAGCTTGATGCGATGCGCGTTGGCCGCCGCCATCGCGAGCGCCATCTCGGGCGCGGGCATCGTCTCCCAACCGCCGGAATGATGCTCGCCAATATAGAACTCGTCGAAGCCGAGCTTGTCGGCAAGATGGACCAACGAGATGTCACGCTGGAACGCCAGCGCCGGGTTCTCGCGCGGGTCATGCATCGGCATCATGAAGAACGAGAACTTCACGGGGCTTCCTCCTGAGGAGCTGGATGGATGCGCGGATTGGTCTGCGCCGGCGATGATCCGCCGAGACTATCAGCACCCAATGGGGCCGTCGACGCGAACGTGCGCGCGCCAGCCGGGGCTATCGCCCGCAGGATCATTCCAACATGTTTTGCAGTGATCGTGCCGCAATCAATAGCGGCTTTTCGACAGCTTGTCGATCTTGGCCTGCATGCGCGCGAACTCGGCTCGCAGCTCGGCCATTTCGTTGCCCGCAGGTGCCGGCTTGGCTTCCGCGGCGACTGCCTCACCTTCGGTTTCCGCCTTGCCGTTGACGTGCGCGGCGCCGGCAACGCCGTTGGCGGCCGCGAACGGCGCCCACATCGTCATCGCCTGTTCGAACATCGCGACATTCTTGCGCGTCTGCTGCTGCATCGCCTCGAAGGCCGCGGCACCGAATGGGTTCTGGTGCAGCATGGGCGCGAACTGTTCGCGCAGCCGGGCCTGCTCCGTGACCAGGCTCTCCAGGCTGAACTGGAGATAGGACGGCACCATTTTACCGATCGCATCGTCGTAGAAGCGGATGAGCTGGCGCAGGAACGGCACGGGCAGCAGGGTTTGCCCACCGGCGCGCCCTTCCTGCTCGACGATGATCTGCGTCAGCACCGCGTGCGTGAGGTCATCGCCCGTCTTTGCGTCGAAAACCACGAAATCGCGGTCCGACCGCACCATCGCGGCGAGATCTTCGAAGGTGACGTATGAACTCGTCTCGGTATTGTAGAGCCGCCGGTTCGCATACTTCTTTATAACGACTGGTTCGCGCTTGTCGCTTGCCGTGTCGGGCTTGGTCTCAGGCTTTTTCAACATGGCCGATACGCCTTGCGGTGGAAATATTGCGTTGCAAGATAGTAACACATCCAGCCCCCGGCGGGCCAGCGCATTGTGTTCATTGCAGTGAAGATATGTCGCATCGACGGCGCAAATGCCGGTCCGACCGCTCGCCCCGAGCTATGCCCAACCATCGCAGAATGGCGGATTGTGGCACTGCAACATCGCTGCTAACCTGCCAATAATTGCCCGTGTGCTGTACGAAATTCGAGGGTGCGCCGCACCAAACGGGTTTCGGTTGCCGCAACGAGCGAGCCTCGTCTTGGAAGTTCCGGCCCACCACTTTCCCGGTGTGGCCGTTGCGAGCGCAACCCAGCAGCGGAGACCCACACCATGAGCAAAGACGCCTCGACAATCGTGATCGCCAGTGCGGCACGCACGCCGGTCGGCTCGTTCAACGGCGCGCTCGCGGCCATGCCCGCCCATGAGCTCGGCGCGGTCTCGATCAAGGCCGCGATGGAGCGCGCCAAGGTGCAAGCGGCGGATGTGTCCGAAGTCATCATGGGCCAGATCCTGACCGCAGGCGCGGGCCAGAACCCGGCGCGGCAGGCTTCGATCGCCGCCGGTATTCCGGTCGAGGCGCCGGCCTGGAGTATGAACCAGCTGTGCGGCTCGGGCCTGCGCGCCGTGGCGCTCGGCGCTCAGCAGATCATGGATGGCTCGGCAAAGATCGTGGTCGCCGGCGGCCAGGAGAGCATGAGCATGGCGCCCCACTGCGGCCACATGCGCGACGGCACCAAGATGGGCGACTTCAAGCTGATCGACACCATGATCAAGGACGGCCTGTGGGATGCCTTCAACGGCTACCACATGGGAACCACCGCGGAGAACGTGGCGCGCCAGTTCCAGATCACCCGCGACGAGCAGGATCGCTTCGCCGTCGCCTCGCAGAACAAGGCAGAAGCGGCGCAGAAGGCCGGCCGCTTCAAGGACGAGATCGCCGCCGTGACGATCAAGACCCGCAAGGGCGACGTGGTCGTATCGCAGGACGAGTACATCAAGCTGGGCGTGATGCTCGACCAGATATCAAAGCTGCGCCCCGCGTTCGATCCCAAGGAAGGCACCGTCACGGCCGCCAACGCGTCGGGCATCAACGATGGTGCTGCCGTGGTGGTGCTGATGAGCGCTGCCGAAGCCGCCAAGCGGGGCATCACGCCGATGGCCCGCATCGTGTCGTGGGCGCACGCGGGCGTCGATCCCTCGATCATGGGCACCGGGCCCATCCCGGCCTCCAAGAAGGCGCTCGAAAAGGCCGGCTGGACCGTCAAGGACCTCGACCTGATCGAGGCCAACGAGGCGTTCGCCGCGCAGGCGTGCGCGGTCAACAAGGGCCTCGGCTGGGATACGGAGAAGGTCAACGTCAACGGCGGCGCGATCGCGATCGGCCACCCGATCGGCGCGTCGGGCGCTCGTGTGCTCAACACGCTGCTGTTCGAAATGCAGCGCCGCAACGCGAAGAAGGGCCTGGCCACGCTATGCATCGGCGGCGGCATGGGCGTCGCGATGTGCGTCGAGCGCGGGTAAGGCTAAACTTCGTAGGCTGGGTCAAGCGTCGATGCGGAGCATCGCTCCGCGATGACGCGCGACCCAGCATTTCCGGTATCCACGTGGATTGCTGGGTCGCGGTTCGCGGAAGTACGAACCTTGACCCAGCCTAAGCGAGCGGCGATCTACTTCTTCTCGCCCGCCGCCTGCTCGGCTGCCATGGCCGCCTTGAGCACGGGGGTCCAGCGTGCAACTTCGCTCTCGACCAGCTTTTGCAGCGCTGCCGGCGAACGGCCGGCCTTGTCCGGGATCACGCTGCCGAGCTCGAGCAGGCGCTTGCGGGTGCCTTCGTCGTCGAGCGCCTTGTCGAGCGCACCGACAAGCTTGGCGGTGACATCCGCCGGCAGGGTCTTTGGTGCAAACACCGCGTTCCAGGCGGAGACCTGATAGTCGGGCAGTCCGGCTTCCTTGGTCGTCGGCACGTTCGGCAGCGCGGGCGAGCGCTCGGGTGTGGCAATCGCCAGCGCCGTGATGTTGCCCGCGTTGATCTGCGACACGAGGTTGACGATCTGGTCGCAGCCGTAGTCGACCTGTCCACCGACGAGATCGTTCAGCGCGGGGCCCGTGCCGCGATACGTCACGCGCGCGGTCTTGGTGCCGATGATCGAGTGCAGCAGCGTGCAGCTCGTATGCGAGACCGAGCCGACGCCGGCGTGGGCCTCGTTGACCTTGGTGCCGTTCGCCTTCACGTAGTCGACGAATTCCTTCAGCGTCTTGGCGGGAAACGCCTTCTTGGTCACGATCAGAATCGGCGTACCGGCGGCCAACCCGATCGGCGTGAAGTCCTTGGCCGGATCGTACTTGATGTTGGGGTAGAGCGCGGGCGCGGCGCCGTGCGTGCCCATGTGGCCCATCATGATGGTGTAACCGTCGGGCCTGGACTGTGCGGCGCGCGTGATGCCGGTGGTGCCGCCGGCGCCCGCGACGTTCTCCACGATGATCGACTGGCCCAGCGTCTTGCCCATGTGCTCGCCGACGATGCGGGCGATAATGTCGGTGGGGCCGCCTGCCGCGAACGGCACGATCATCGAGATCTGGCGATCGGGATATGTGGCCTGGGCCTGCGCGCCGGCTATTGGAATCGTCGCCAGTGCGAGTGCGGCAGCCAATGAAAGTCGCTTCAAGTCCAAACCTCCCCTTGAGAGTACATTTTTCGGATGACAGGAGCGCGCGACCGGTTGATCCGGCCTGATGGCGCCTGTCCATGCCTTCGACCTGTCTACGTAGTGCGTCCCGTGAACCAGACAATCCGACTTTAGTAACGAACTGTTTCGCCGGATGGATCACGCCGGATTTGGCGCCCGCGATCTCGCGTGTTTCCGCCGTCGCGGTGGACCGGCCGTGCTCACTCGTGCATCATCGGTTGCGACCGAGCGCCGAGGGATGGCAAGCGGCCTGGCCTAAATGGAGGACCCCATGCAGACCCGACCGCATGTGCGCGCATCCCGGTTCCCCGCGAGACATGCCGGCTGGGCGCTGGCGTCCCTCGTCGCCGTCGCCGCCGCGAGCCAAGCCAGTGCCGACGATGTCGCCGCGTTCTATGCCGGCAAGACGGTGACGTTCGTGTCCGGCTCCTCGCCCGGCGGCTCCTACGATGTCGGCTCTCGCCTGATCGCCCGGCATCTGGGCAAGCACATCCCCGGCAAGCCCAGCGTCGTCGTGTTCAACATGCCCGGCGCCGGCAGCATGACCGCCGCCAACCACCTCTATTCCGTCGCCAACAAGGACGGCAGCGTGATCGGCATGTTCGGCCGCGGCCTGTTCCTCGATGCGCTGTTCGAGGCGCCCGGCGTGCGCTTTGATCCGCGCAAGTTCAATTGGATCGGCAGCCACGGCCGCGAAGTCAGCGTTCTCGTCGCAGGCATCAACACGCCATTCAAGACGCTTGCCGACGTACAACGCGCTGAAATGGTGGTCGGCGCGTCTCCCCCGGGCTCGGACTCGCATTCGTTCGGGGTGATCCTGAATGCGCTGCTGGGCACGCGGCTGAAGATCGTCAGCGGCTATCCCGGCATGGCGCAGGCGATCATGGCGATCGATCGCGGCGAGGTCGAGGGCAACCCCGGCGTATCGATCGGCACGCTGATGGCGCTGCGCCCGCAATGGCTGAAGGAGCCAGGGCACGCGAATTTCCTCGTGCAGCTTGCAACGGAGGCACATCCGACCTTGCTCAAGGGCGTGCCGCTGGCGATCGAGCGTGCGCGCGACGAGATCGACCGGCAGGCGTTGACGCTGACCCTCTCGCGGATGACGATCGCCTATGCCTTTACCGCGCCACCCGACGTGCCGCCCGATCGGGTTCGTGCGTTGCGCGCCGCGTTCGACGCCGCCGTCAAGGACCCCGCACTCATCGCCGACGCTGAGCGTATGAACGCCGAAATCTATCCGGTGACCGGGGATCGTGTCCTCGCCATCATCGAGCAGGCCTACGCGAGCCCCAAGGACGTGATCGCGCGCGCCAAAGCTGCCATGCTTCCGCCGGCCACCCCCAAGTAGTCCGACCAACAAATCCACCGCCCCCAGGAACTCCATTATGTCCAACATCAAGCCGACCACCCGCTTCCGCGAATTGATGGCGCGCAAAACGATCTCGATTTTGCCGGCGGTCGGCGATCCCTTCTCGGCGCGGATCGTGGCGGCGGAAGGCTACGAAGCCGTGATGACCTCCGGCAACGCCAGCGCCGCCATGCGGCTGGGTATTCCCGACATTGGCCTGCTCACCCTGTCGGAGAACGCTGAGAACGCGGGCCGCGTCGCGCACGCTTCGGGGTTGCCGGTATTCGCCGACGCCGACACCGGCTACGGCAATCCGCTCAACGTGCGCCGCACGATCATGGAGTTCGAGCGCAACGGCGTTGCCGCCGTGATGATCGAGGATCAGGTGACGCCCAAGCGCTGCGCGATGTTGGCGGGCAAAGAGGTTGTATCAGCCGAAGAGATGGAGATGAAGCTGAAGGCCGCACTCGATGCGCGCCGCGACGACGAACTCGTGATCGTCGCGCGCACCGACGCGCTGACCGTACACGGCATCGACGAAGCGTTGCGGCGCGCGGAACGCTATGCAGCGGTCGGCGCCGACGCGATCTTCGTCGAAGGGCCGCGCACCATCGAGGAAGCGCAGCGGATCGCCAAGGCGATCGACAAGCCGCTCATCTACAATATCACCCCGACCGGCAGCGTTCCCGCACTCGATGCCAAGACCGCGGAAAAGCTCGGTTATCGCTTCTTGTCGTTCTCGGTCTACGTGCTGCTGGCGGCCATTCCCGGCATGCAGTCGTTCTTGAAAACCATGCGCGAAACCGGCGACATCGGCCAGGCCGGCCGCAACGCCGCCAGCATGAAGACCTACCTCGATCTCCTGGGCTTCGAGGACTGGAAGCAGTATGAGGAGGTCTACGCGACGGGCAAAGACGCCGGCAAGGCGCGCTAATGAAAAGCGATCGGGAGGAACGCACTGTGATGAGTTTCATACGTGGCACCATCGGCCGCATCACTGCGGCAATGGCAATGCTGGCGCTGCCTGCGGCGGCTCCGGCTCAGGCCCAACCAGCCGACTACTACGCCGGCAAGACGCTGACGATCATCGTCGGACTCGATGCCGGCGGCACGGTTGACACGTTCGTGCGCAATTTCGCCGGCTACCTGAAAAAGCATATCCCCGGCCAGCCCACGATCATCGTGCAGAACATGCCGGGCGCCGGCGGGCTGCTCGCGACCAACTACCTCGCCGAGCGTGCGCCCAAGGATGGGTTCACCATCATCTACCACTTGTGGGACCCGTTGGCGCAGGCGCTCGGTCATCCCGCGTTGCGCACCCGCTACGAGGCCTTCGAGTACCTCGGCGGCACCTCCGACACGCGCGTCGTGTATGCCCGCACGGATGCGGTGCCCGGCGGCCTCAAGACCCCCGCCGACATCATGAAGGGCGACAATCTCGCGGTCGGCGCGTTGAACACCACGGACCTTTCCGGCCTGCTGCCCAAGCTTGCGCTCGAAGTGCTGGGTGTGAAGCACAAGCTCATCACCGGTTATCGCGGCGGCAACGATATCTTCCTCGCGCTGCAACGCGGCGAAGTGCAGGTCCACAGCACCTCGATCGGCACGTTGCGCACGCGCAATGCGTCGTTCCTGAGCTCCGGCCAGGGCATGCCGCTCGCCTATCTCGTGGTCGCCGACAAGGACGGCACGTTCGAGCCCAATGCGTACATCAAGGAAATGCCGGGCTTCCCCGCGCTCTACAAACAGGTGCACGGCAAGGCGCCGTCGGGGCCGACGTGGGATGCGCTCAATTGGCTCGTGCAGCAGGTGAGCGACGTGATGTTCGTCGGCCTGGCGCCGCCGGGTGCGCCCGCCCCTGCGCTGGCCACCTTGCGCAAAAGCTTCGAAGCCGCGATCGCCGACCCCGACTTCATCGCCCACTCGATCAAGATCAACGGACTTCCGTTCACCTTCGTTCCGGTGGAGAAGGGCAAGGCCGTGTTCAGCGCCTTGGCGGGCGTCTCGCCGGACGTGCTGGCAACCGTTCGCAAATCGATCGGCGAAGCCCCCAAATAAGCAGAGTTCGCAAAAGTATCCTACGCGGTTTTGCGACAAAGCTCTGCTAAAGCAATAACATAACGAAACGCACGCAATTAGCGCTCTGACTCCTCGTTCGACGGTTTTCAGGGCCGCTTGTTTTCTACACCGTCATGGCCGCGAAGGCGCATAGGCGCTAACATAGGCCGTTGGGAAACCTCAATCACACCACTGCGTCCCCGGACGAGCGATCCGACCGTGTTCGTGCGATCGACTGAGGTGTCTTCACCGAAGTCGTGAATCGCACGACAATGCAAAAAGGTCGGAGCGTGAAGATCCGGGGTCTTTACCCCGATCAGAAGTGTAAAGATCCCGGATAGCCTCGCTACACTCGGCTTCCGGGAACGCAAACCCAGAGGAAAGCGGTCTTAACTTCGCGCCTATGCGCGCAGGCGGCCACCCACGACACGAAACGAATAACCCTAAATCCGGCAGTTGAGCCGGTCGCTCGCAAGACGAAGGGCTCTGCCCTTCGATCCCGCCAAAGGGCTAGCCCTTTGGAAACCCACTCTTTTGAGGAGCAGGTCCAGGGTCGCGACCCTGGTCAGGGAGCACGAGGGGATGAAATCCCTCGTATCACCCGCAGGGTGATTTGGGCTTGGCGCACAACGTTCAGAATTTGCGGGATTTTCTGTTCCCGAGGCAGTTCCAACTGCCGGATTTAGGATGATACGCTCGACGCGGGGCGCCCGTTCGCAATGCTCCCGCACAGCCAGTATGGACGCTTCTATACAACGGTGCCGTGGGTGGCCGCCTTCGCGGCCATGACGGATGGAAGCATCTATCGACGCAGCAGCAACGCGACGGCAATCGATTGACTTGCCATTGCACGCTGCCCAAGCCGACCTTTCATTGGTATTCCAAGGAATGTCTGCTGAGCTCGAAATCTGCTATTCTGCGGGGAACGACACTTCAACATCTGTTCCAAGAGGCGATCCAATGCGCGCAGCCCGTTTCGTCGCCGCGCTTGGCGCGGCATGTCTATCTGGTCTCACATCACTGCCGGAAACCGCCCTGGCGCAAGCCTATCCATCGCGCCCCGTGCGCCTCCTCGTCGGTTTCCCGCAAGGTGGGCCGAATGACATTCTCGGGCGGATGACCGCGCGCTGGCTGAGCGATCGGCTGAAGCAACCGTTCGTCGTCGAGAACCAGGCTGGACAGTCCGGCAACATCGCAACCGAAACCGTCGTGCGCGCCGCCCCCGACGGCTACACGCTGCTGCTCGTTGGCCCGGCCAATGCGATCAGCGGCTCGCTTGGGCAAGAATTGGGGTTCAACTTCCTGCGCGACATCGAGCCGGTCGCCGGCATCACGCGCGAAGCGCTCGTCATGGTCGTGCATCCCTCGGTTCCCGCGAAGAACCCGACCGAATTCATCGCGCTCGCAAGAACCAAACCCGGCCAGCTCAAGATGGCCTCGACCGGCAACGCAAGTTCGCCGCACCTGTCGGGCGAGCTGTTCAAGATGATGACCGGAATCGACCTTCAGGTGATCCACTACGGCGGCGGCGGGCCGGCGCTGAAAGCGATGATCGCTGGCGAAGCCGACATGATGTTCGAACCGCTCTCGGCTGCGATCGAGCCGATCCGCTCGGGCAAGCTGCGGGCGTTGGCGGCCAGTACGCGGGACCGCTCCGAAGCACTGCCGAGCTTGCCGGTCATGAACGATTATGTGCCGGGATATGAAGCGAGTGCTGCGACCGGTCTGGGCGCACCCAAAGGCACAGCCGCCAACGTGATCGACGTGTTGAACAAGGTCATCAACGCCGGGTTCCACGACGCGATCTTCAAGTCGCGCCTGCTCGACACTGGCGGCGTGCCCCTCCCAGGCTCACCGGCGGATTTCGGCAAGGTGATGGCGCTCGAAACCGAGAAGTGGGCGAAGGTCGTCCAATTCGCGTTGCCGAAGACGAAGTGAGCGCGGTCGCTCTGTTTCATCCACGATTGCGGAACAGGCGCTCCAGCGCAAAGCGACCGCCGCCCCACACCGCCAGCACGAGGAAGCCACCGGCCATCGCGAGGTTCTTCTCGAAGTGGATGAGCTGGTTGCGATCACCGAACTTGGTATGGAACACGGCGGCGGTGAACAGGCAAAACCCGGCGAGCAGCACCGCCGCTGCCCGCGTATAGAGGCCCAGCGCTATCAGTAGGCCACAGCCGATCTCGATCACGATTGCGAGCGGCAACAACTGGTCGGGCACACCGAAGGCGCGCGAATAGGCCGCCGCCGCCGCGTAGTTGGCGATCTTGAAGAACCCGTCGTGGACAAAGATGGCCGCGAGCAGCAGCCGGGCGACCAGAAGAACACCCGACTGCCGGTTCGTTTCGTGTGGAGCGTTGATCACGTCAGTTTGTCCGCGGGCTGGCCGAGGCTCCGGCGATGGCCTGCTCGAGGTCCTCGCGCTCCTCGCAGCCGGTCGGGCACAGCCTGAGCAGTTTGGCGAGATTAGCCTTCGCCTTGGCGATATCGCCCTGCTCGACGAACATTTCACCCTGATACTCGAGCGCACCCTTGTGATCGGGATCGAAATCTAGCGCCTTGGCGTAGAACGTCGCGGCCTGCTTCACGTCGCCCGACTTGCGCAGGCTGAAGCCCAGCAAGTTGTAGACGTCGGCATGCTGATGAGTTTGCAGCATCGGTGTCAGCTCGACGATCGCGGCCTTGAAGTCCTTCGCCTTGATTTTCGCGCGTACCGAGGCGAGGTCGGGTGCGTTGCTCGATATCACGTTGTCGACGCCTGCAGCGCCGGTCGCAAACAGCAAGACGGCGCCGCTCACGATCATTGCCCGGATCTTTGCGTTGGTCTTCGTGCTCATGATGATCTCCTTAAGGCGACGGGTTTACAGGGGTGTCATGAGATATAGGACTCGTCAGCCCCACACCTCATTCCACGACCGGCGATCACACCTTGTTGACCGTCAGCGCATAGCCGTTGCCGTCCTTGGCGATGCTGCCGACGCCTGGGAACGGGAAGTGGAAGCCCGCGACCAACACCTTGTCCGCGATCGTGCGGTCCATCAGGGCGCGCCGCGACGTTTCCGCGGTGGCGTGATCCTGATCGTACTGGCCGCGCCAGCCGGGATTGGCGACGTTGAGCGCGGGCACGTACATCGTGTCGTTGGACAGCATCAGCTGCTGATTGCCCGAAGATAGATGGAACGCGCGATGCCCGGGCGTGTGACCGGGTGCCAGCACGAAGCGGATGCCGGGGGCCACTTCGGCCTCGCCGGTCACTTGCCGAATATTCTTCCAGTTCGGGAAGGTCGCCTGGATGCGGCGGGCGAGACCCTTGCGTCCCTCGGGAAGCTTGTCGATCACGCCCGGGTCGGTCCAGAACTTGTACTCGACATCCGACACGACGATCTCGGCATTGGGATAGATGGGCTTGTTCTCCTTGTCGAACAGCCCGAAAATGTGGTCGGGGTGGCAATGCGAGATCAAGATGGTGTCGATCTTGGTTGCGTCGATGCCGGCCGCCTTCATGTTCGGGGCAAGGCCGCCGGACACCCAGCCGGGGGCCTGACCACCAGTGCCGCTGTCGCACATGATCGTCTTGCCGCCGTTCTTGACGATGGCGACCGTGCCTGAGATCGACACGAAGTCTGCCGGCAGCCCGGCCTTGGTCATGGCGGCCTTGACGTCATCGACCGAGGCGTTGGCTATGAAGGCGGGATCGTGCGGCTTCTCGAAGATGCCATCGTAGACGGCGGTGACCTCGGCGGAGCCGACCTTGTACGTGGTGAATCCCTTGGCGGGGGGAGCCGTCTTCTGCGCAAAGGCCGGATCGACGACGAGGCGCGAGGTTAGGCCGAATGCGGCGGCGGCGCCGGCGGCCACCACGAGGTCGCGGCGTGATAGTGGGTGCATGTTGTACTCCTTGGCAGCGCTGGGATGAGTTCCATGCGGCCCCTGCCGACGTGGCCGACAACCCTGTAGACTCGCGCGTGGCCACATTTATTCCGCGTCGACCACGATTCTTTCATCGCGCCGCGATGGCGTCGTTTGCCAAGAGCACATGGAATAAACTGCGGGGAACCGGAGTCTAACTACAGGGGACGGCAAGGCAGCACGGGCGACCGATGACCGACAGGCCGAGATTCGAGCAACTGGCGCTGGTCCACATGGATGCGGCGTATAATCTGGCGCTGTGGCTGCTGCGCGAGCGCGCGGACGCGGATGATGCCGTGCAAGATGCCTATTTACGGGCGTATCGCGCGTTTCATCAGCTCCAGGGCCAGGACATCAAGCCGTGGCTGCTGACGATCGTGCGCAACGTCTGCTACCGGCGCCTGCAGGAGCGGCGGCGCTCTGGCAATGTGATCTCGCTCGACGAAGCGCTCGGCGCGCGCCCGGGCTCGCTTGCGGCCGAGGCCGATTTTTCGTCGCCGCTGCGCTCGCCCGAGCAGGCCGCGATCAACTCCTCGGAACAATCGGTTCTGATCGAGGCGATGGCGGCGTTGCCGCCCGCGTTTCGCGAGGTGATCGTGCTGCGCGAAATCGAGGAACTGTCGTACCGCGAAATTGCCGATGTCATCGGCGCGCCGGTCGGCACGGTGATGTCGCGTCTGTCGCGGGCGCGAATAGAGCTTCGGACGCTTTTGACGAGATTGATGGATCGGGATGGCAGCAATGCAATGTGAGCGCGCACGCGACCTGCTCGGCGCGTATCGGGACAAGGAGCTGTCGCCCGACGAGCGGCGCGCCGTCACGCAACACGTGGAGGGATGCAAATCCTGCGGCGACATCCTCGCCGATGACGAGCGGATCGGCCGTTCGTTGCAGCGGCTTGGCCGAAGCCAACCACCGCCCGCGCTCGGCGCGCGCGTGCGCGCGGGGTTGCAGCGGATCGAGGAGGAAGTCGCAGCGTCGGCTCCGGCGAACGCGGGCGCTCGTGTTGCGCCGTCCAGTGGCTGGAACACGATGCGCGTCGCACGCAATGTCGCCGCGCTGGCAGCGTGCTGCGTGCTATCGGTGCTCGCGACGTGGTGGGTCATGACGTCGGCCAGTCAAGGCATCGACCGCATCGCGCGCGATGTCGCCGCCGCGCATATCCGCTCGCTGCTGCAGGATTCGCCGGTGCAGGTGGCGTCTTCCGATCAGCACACGGTGCGGCCATGGTTCGCCGGCCGCGCGGATTTTGCGCCTGACGTGAAGGATCTGGCGCAGGACGGATTCCCGTTGATCGGTGGTCGCCTAGACTACATCGCCGAGCGTCGTGTTGCCGCCGCCGTCTACAAGCGCCGGCTGCACGTCATCAACGTGTTCATGTGGCCATCGACTGCTACCGCCGACAGCGCGCCGCAGATTGACACGCGCAACGGCTACAACCTGCTGAGCTGGAGCCGCAATGGCGTCGCGTATTGGGCAGCGTCGGACTTGAACGCGGACGAGTTGCGGCAACTGCAGCGATTGCTTTGAAAGCGCTGGCGCAATTGCAGCTCACCGCTGCAGGATCAAGTTGCGGAACTCGTCCACGCGTGCGCCCCAGCCCGGCGGAATGATCGTGGTCGCATCGAACTGCTCGACGATCGCGGGCCCTGCAACGGTTGCGCCGACATCGAGCTTATCGCGCTCGTAGACCGTGGCCTCAACCGCTGAGCGTGCATCGAAGTTGACGTTGCGCGTGCCCTTCGCCGCGGCGCTTGCGGGTTGGGGCTTGGCCGGAATGGACTCGGGTTGCGGCACGTACTTCGGCACGGGCACGCGCACGCGGACGCGATAGCTGACGACCTCCACCGCGCGCTCCTTGGCGGCGTGACCGTGGATTTGCGCATGGCGCACGTCGAAGCGATCGCGGGCTGCCGCCAGTGCGGCATCGTCGAAGTGGCCCTTGAACAGCCCGTCGAGCGAGGTGCGCAATTCGTAGCCCTGGCCGGTGTAGCGCAGGTCGAGCTCGCGCTGGAAACGGGCGATACCGGCGTCCATTCCCTCGGCTGCCAATTCCACGCGTGCTTTGGCTTCCAGCTCCGCGAAGATCGTCTCGGCCTCGCCCGCTTCGATCTCGGCCATCGGCTTCAGGCCGGAGCGGATGTAGTCGTGAACGACGTCGGTGCACAGAAGGCCCAGCGCGGAGAAGGCGCCCGGACGCGGCGGCACGAGAATGCGGCGCATGCCGATCTCGGTGGCAACGGCCGCGGCGTGTACCGCGCCCGCGCCGCCGAATGGCAACAGCGTATAGGCGGTCAGATCGACGCCGCGCTTGGCCGCGAACACGCGGACTTCGTCGGCCATCCGCATGTCGACGATGCGGCGGATGCCTTCGGCGGCTTCCAGCACGCTCAAGCCGAGTGGCTTTGCGACGTGCGTCTCGATCGCGCGGCGCGCGGCCTCGACATCGAGTTTCTGTTTACCGCCGAGGAAATAATCCGGGTTGAGGAAGCCGCAGACGATATCGGCGTCCGTGACCGTCGGGCGCTCGCCGCCGCGCCCATAGCAGGCAGGGCCCGGCGATGCACCGGCGCTGTGCGGGCCGACGGTGAGAAAGCCGCCGCCGTCGACGCCCGCGATCGAGCCGCCGCCGGCGGAGATCGTCGTCATGTCGAGCGCGGGCACGTCGATCTGCCGGCGCGCGATCACGCTTTCGGTGGTCTCCAGCGGCAGCCCGCCTTCGATGAAGGCGATGTCGGCGCTGGTGCCGCCCATGTCGAGCGTGACGAGGCCGGCCTTGGCGTCGTTGGCCGCGAGATAGGCGGCAGCTTGCGCGCCCGCCGCTGGACCCGAAAACAGCGTATGCACCGTTTTTGCGCCCGCCACCGCTGCCGAGAACGGCATCACGCCGCCGTTCGATTGCATCAGGAAACGCTGGCCGGTCGACACGCCTTTCTCGTCGAGGCCTTTTCCAAGATGGCCGATGTACATCACCATCACGGGTTCGAGGTAGGCGTTGATCAGCGTCGTCGAGAGCCGCGACCACTCGCGGATGCGCGGCAGCACCTCGCTCGACAGCGAAACGGAAACGCCGGGCATCTCCTCAAGCAGAATGCGCCGCGTCGTCTCCTCGTGTGCGGGGTGCATGTAGGAGAACAGGTAGCAGACCGCCACCGAGGCGACGCCCTTTGCCTTCAGCTCGCGTGCGGCGCGGCGCACGTCCGCCTCGTCGAGCGGCACCAGCACGTTGCCCTGATAGTCGACGCGGCCGGTCACTTCGCAGGTGAGGCTCTGCGGTGCGATCGGCTCGGGCTTCTTGTAGTAGTAGTCGAACAGGTTGCCGTCGCGCGCCTGCTGGCCGACCTCCTGCACCGCGCGAAAACCGCGCGTGATGAGCAAGCCGACCTTGGCGCCACGCATCTCCAACAGCGCATTGGTCGTGATGGTCGTGCCGTGCGCGAAGAACTCGATCGCGCCGGGATCGATGCCCCGCGCGATGAAGCGCGTCACGCCATCGAGTACGCCCAACGCCGGATTGGCCGGGGTGCTCGACACCTTCTCCACCATCAGCACGCCGGTCGCGGAATCGAGCAGGACGAGATCGGTATGGGTGCCGCCGACGTCGACCCCGAGCCTGTAGCGCGCGCGCTTGTCTTGCATATCCCCTTTGCCCCCGGCGTCTTGTGCGATCTGGAGTGCTGCATACGATGGAACCGCGGACATCGCCAAGCGCGGCGGGAAAATGCCAGGGTGATTCAATTCACCGCGTATGATGGCGGCGCGAACAGAGTTCTAACGGTCTCCGCCCGACGGAGACCACCGATGAACGCGCTGACCTTGTTCCAAGCCCTCGAAGCTATCCCGGATCATCGGACCAAGAAGGGCAGACGCTT
>CAMDPA010000074.1 GCA_945903565.1 Devosia equisanguinis
TGATCAGGATCGTCGGCAGCGGAAAGCGTCTGCCCTTCTTGGTCCGATGATCCGGGATAGCTTCGAGGGCTTGGAACAAGGTCAGCGCGTTCATCGGTGGTCTCCGTCGGGCGGAGACCGTTAGAACTCTGTTCGCGCCGCCATCATACTCGGTGAATTGAATCACCCTGACCCCCTAGAACCTATCCCCTACATTTCCCTGTGACTCAGAAGACTCACCTGTGGACAGCCTCATTTCAGCCGGAATCATTGTCGCTCGACATCGCCCCCCGGATCACGTCAGAGTGCATCCTATCGATTCGGGGGAGTAGGCGGCTCCGGGGCGGTCCAGCGCAACATTCAGATATCAAAAGGAAATTGCAATGGCCTCGGCGATTGGCGCCGGTCAGCGGGAGAGCTTTGCTCTCGGCTCGACCGATTCCGGGCAGTCATCACCAGGGTGGGCCAACGTGCGCCCGCTTGGTGGGGCCGGCAAGGGCGCCGTCGGCGGTTGGATCGAGCTTTTGGCCTGCATCAGCCACGATCTCCGTACGCCGCTGAATGCCGTGATCGGTTTCTCCGACGCCATGCAACAGGAGCTGTTCGGCCCCTTGGGCAACGCCCGTTACCAGGAATACGCCAGTCATATTCGCGCCAGCGGCGTTGAGCTGCTAAGCGCCGCGGAGGATGCGCTGGCGATGACGGCCTTGCTTGCCCAGCCCAAGGCGGTGACGGTTTGCGATGTCGCGCTGGCGACGCTGGTGTGCGAGGCGGCCGATGAGCTTGCCGCGCATGCAAAGGCCAAGGCTACGTCCATCGATGTGGACATTCCCTACGATCTCGAAGTGCGCAGCGACCCCCGCCAGTTGTCGCGCGCCGTCCGTCAGATGATCGCCGTCGGATTGTCGCGCGCATCGACGGGCGCCCAGATCAACGTGAAGGCAACCGCTGAGAAGGGTCTCGTCGAGCTGATCGTCCAAGTCGAGAAGGCCCACGGCGATGCCCCGCCGGTTACGGTTCGGGGCTCTTCCGCCCGGCTTGAGCTCGGCCTCGGCCGGCTCGATCTGGCCGTGTGGCTGGCGGTCGCGCTGCTCGACGCGCTTGACACCACACTCACCCTCGATCTCGAAGGCAACGCGCTGACGCTGCGGACCACCCTCGAACAGGCGATCCAGCACGACTTTTTTGCCGACGCGCTGGCGTACGGCCGGTGAAGGGCGGCGTCGGGCCCGCTTGGCGCCCGACGCTTGCCAATAATCCCCGGTTCGCAAAGGGTGAGTACCTTTGCTGCCGATGGGACGTTGCTCACATGATATTCCCCACCGCATCGGCGGCTGCCGCATCGGTGTAGAACTCCGGCTTCATCCGGCTCTCCAGCCCTTCGGCTTTCAGGCGGGCGTTGAATTCCGTCCGCAGATAGGGATCCTCGTCGCAATAGGGGATCGCGCTGCCGCCCTTCTTCAGGTCGATCGCGCCGTAATCCATGATGTTCTCGCCGGGCATGCCGGCCTTGCGCGAGCGCTGGTTATTGGGGCCGTGCCACGCACTGACGCGCAGCGGCTCCGAGCCGATCCCAAAATGCTGGTGGAACCAGTCGCCCGACATCGGAGCCGCCGAGACGAGACCGCCGTACTCGTATTCCTGCTTCTTGACCCGGTCGGCGAAGCCGTCCTTCCAGGGATGCATGCCCAGCTCGGCCGGCCAAGTATAGGTGTAGCCCTTGCCCTTGAGGCACAGCAGCACCGCCGCCGACATATGCTTGTGCGCCTTGGAGTAACGCCCGGTCTCGTGCTGGCCGATCCACAGATAGAAACGGTTGCCGGCCATCCACGGCTCGACGCGGCGATATCCGGGCGAGCGGCGGTTGTCGAGCGGCAACTCCGTATTGATCAGATCCGGCACGAAGTTCGTGCGCCGCATGGCAAGGCCCCGCACGGGGTCGGGCAGGATGTCGTCGTTGGGCTTGAAGAAGTCGTCCGCGCCCGAATAGCGCTCGGAGAAGTCGTAGGGGCAGTCGAAGATGAACTTCGGATTGTCGAGAAGGTTCATCATGTTCGGCGCCGTCGTGCCGCAATACAGCAGCACCGGCGAGTTCGAAGCGTTCACGAGACGGTGGTTCGCGTTGAGCGGGATCGTGAACAGCGAGCCCTTCTGCCATTCGAACGTCTGCTTCTTCTGTCCCTCGCGCCAGACCTCGCACGATCCGCGCCCTTCGACGACGAACACGACCTTCTCATACAAGTGCCGCTCGGGATTCAGTGCGCCACGCGGCGGAATCTCGACGACGTATTGCCCCCACAGCCCCTCGGTTCCCAGCAGCTGAATGTAGCTGCCGCGGCCACCCAGACGCTTCCAAGGCTTCAACGGCAGATCGAGCACCGTGCGCACGCCGATGTCGCGGTAGACCGGAATGCCCTCCATCTCCATGAAGCGGTCGTACGGCATCGGCGGCCGCGTGAACTTGCCCTTGCCCGCGCTCTCGCCGGCTTTCGGCTCGTGCCAGTGATCGGTTGCGTCGTGTGCCATGGTGTACCTCTTGGATGCTTGTGTATCGCTGTGAAAGACGGGGGCTACTCAGCGCAGCAGCGCCTTCATCTTTTCCTGGTTCATGCCCTTCATGAGCTGATCCACGAGCGCCGAGAGCGGAACCGGCGTCTTGGCGTCCTGTGCCAACTCCAGCGCGACGTCCATGTCCTTCTCCGCCCATTTGCCCGTGCTCTTGCCCCACCGGGACAGCGACCAGTTGGCGCCGCTGGAATGCTGCAGGGCGGCAATCATCTTCGGGATGTCCGCGCCCATCGCCTTGGCGAACGTCAACGTCTCGAAGTTAGCGGAAATGCACGCCCACAACAGCATATTGTTGATCGTCTTCGTCAACTGGCCCATGCCCGCCTTGCCGACGTGCATCACATTGGCGCCGAACGTCTCCATGACTGGCTTGGCCTTCTCGAAGGCCTCCGCCGAGCCGCCGCAGAACACGGTCATGGTGCCATTGTCGCACGCTTCCTGGCCGAGCACGACGGGCGTGTCGAGAATGGCGATGCCCTTGGCCGCGCCGATCTTCTCCAGTTCCTGCGCGGTGTCGACGGAGCACGAGCTTGCCACGCAGATCACCGAGCCCTTGGCCAGCTTGTCGAGCAGCCCCGACGTGACGACGACGTCCATCACCTGCTCGTCCGAGACGACCATGACGACGACGACCGATGCGTGCTGTCCGATCTCGGCGGGCGAGCCGACGATCTTGATGCCTTCGGCCTTGGCGCGCGCGTTAGCGGCGTCCTGCGCATCGATGCCGTAGACCTCGAACCCCTTGTTCTTCATGTGGCGCGCCATGGGCAAGCCCATCGCGCCGAGCCCGATCATTCCGGTCTTTGTCGTGGCCATGCTGTTGTCCTTCCATCACGCGCGGGATTTGTTCGATGCCGCTGCTTTGCGCAGTTTCGCCGTTGCCGTTTCGTCGAGTTCGTAGCGTTTGCCGTTGGCCCGCAGGCCGACGCCGTAGTCGCGCCCTGCCGCCTCCACGCTGACGTAGCCCTCGTTGACGTCGGCCACAACCGCTTGTGGATCGCGCGTGCGCGGATCGCCGAGGCCGCCGCCACCGGGGGTATCCAGGCAGAACACGTCGCGTGCCTTCAAGGGATAGTCGGCGTAGCGTGTCGGCAGCCGCTTCTCCCCCTCGCGGCCGGGATTGACGACGATGTCGCCGGTGCGCCCCTTGCCGCCGCCGGATGCTCCGTTGGGCGCGATGATGTGCTTGGTCGAGCGGATCGAGAAACGAGCATCCGCAAGGTTCTCGTATTCGCGGCGAATGCCCAGGCCGCCACGAAACGCGCCGACGCCCCCGCTATCCCGGATCAACTCGAACCGCAGCACGCGCGTGGGAAACTCGCTCTCGATGATCTCGATCGGCGCGATCTTGGCATTCGATTGGTTCACGGAAGTTCCCGACGCACCGTCCTTCGTCGACCGCGCGCCGCCACCCCCGCCCAGAATCTCGTACTGCACGTAGCTTTGCCCTGCCTTCGTGCTGCGTCCCCCGATGATGATCGAGCGGCTGCCGCATCCATCCGCCCGCGCTTTTTCCGGCACGATGCCGGCGAGCGCCGCGAACACCGCCTCGACGGTCGCATGCACGGTCGGATTGTAGGTATTGACCGGTGCGGGGAACCGAGGGTTCACCACGCTGCCCTCGCGGGTGCGGATCTCGAACGCCTTGAACAGCCCGCTGTTGATGAAGATATGCGGATCGACAAGCGCGATCAGGCAATACGCGATCGCACCGCGCACCAGCGGCGGGCGGATATTCGCCGGCCCGACCGTCTGGTCGTCGCTGCCGGTGAAATCGAACACGATGCTATCGCCCTTCTTCTCGACGACGACATGGATCTTCACCGGCTGGTTCATCCGCACGCCGTCGTCATCGACGAACCGCTCGGCCTCGTAACGCCCGTCGCGCCATTCCGTGATCGCAGCCCGCATCCGCTGCTCGGAAAGTTCGAGCAGCCTGTCGAAGCTCGCCAGCGTCGTCGCCGTGCCGAACTTGGCGGCCAGCTCCACGACCCGCTGTTCGCCGAGCCTGCTCGATCCGAGTTGCCCGCGGATATCCCCGAGCACCAATTCCGGTGTACGACTGTTGGCAGCGATGATGCGTTCGATCTCGATGTTGCGCTGGAACCCGCGCTGATAGCGCACCGCCGGTAGATGGAGGCCCTCGTTGAAAGTCTCTTTCGCTTGCCCCGAGCACGATCCTGGAACGGGGCCGCCGATATCGCTTTTGTGTGCAATCGAGCCGCCGAACGCGAACAGTTCCTTTTTGACTTGTCGCTCCGGGCCAGGCCCCGACGCGACGTCTACAAACACCGGCGTGATCACGCACATATCCGGCGCGTGCGGACTGCCGCCCTCATAGGGGTGATTGATGAGAAACGCGTCGCCTTCCGCGATGTCGTCGTAGTCGCGCAGAACGGCCTTGCAGCAGGCAGGAAACGACGCGATGTGCAGCGGCAACACGACGTGCTGGGCCACCACGTCGCCCGCCGCATTCATCAGCGCGCAGCTTGCGTCCTGGCTCTCGCGCACGATTGTCGAGTAGCCCGTGCGAAACAGCGAGTTCTGCATCTCCTGCACGATGCCGTCGAGGCTCGCCTTGATGATCTCCAGCTCGACGGCGTCGAGCGCGCGCTGTGGGGTGGCGATCATGTCAGGCCGCTCCAAACTTGATGATCATGTTCTTGTAGGCGTCGACGCGGGCGGTATGACCAGGTGGCAGAACGGTCGTGCAATCGAGCTGATCGATGATCGCGGGGCCGGTGACCTCCACCCCGACATCGAGCTTTTCGCGCTGATACACGGGGCAATCGACCGTGCGCCCATCGAAAACCGCCGGGCGCCGTTCACGAACAGCCTTCTCGACGGCCAAGCCCGCCGGCTCGTATTTCGGCAGCTCGACCGGCGGCACGCGGCCGACACCGCGCAGCCGGTAGGACACGATCTCGACGGGCTCGTCGGGCGCGGTATGACCGAACGTCTTGCGATGTTCCTCGTCGAATCCGCGTCGCAGCGCCTGCATGTCACCCGTGGCGAGCGGCGCCTTGCAGGGCAGCGTCACCTCGTAGCCCTGGCCCGCGTAACGCATATCGAGCGCATACTCGATCTCGATCTTGTCCGGCGTGAATTGCTCGTCGGCAAGGTCGGCGCGGGCTTGGGCTTCAAGGTCCGCGAAGATGGCATTGATGCCGGTCTCGTCGGTGCGGGCGAGCGCGGTCAGCCGCGAGCGGATGTAGTCGTGCTTCACGTCCGACATCACGAGGCCCATCGCCGAGTAGACGCCAGGATAGAGCGGCACGATCACGCCGGCCATGCCGAGATCGGCCGCGAGCCGGCAAGCGTGCAAGGGGCCCGCCCCGCCGAACGCGAGCAGCATGAAATCACGCAAATCATGGCCGCGCATCGTAGAAATCGCCTTCACCGCCTCCTGCATCTTCACGTTGATGATGCGCACGACGCCTTCCGCCGCCTCCGTCACCGTCTTGCCGAGCGGCTTGGCGACGGCGGTTTCCACCGCTTGATGCGCCAACCCCACATCCAGCCGCATCTTGCCGCCGAGAAAATTCTCAGGGCTCAAATAGCCCAGCACGAGGTTGCAGTCGGTGATCGTCGGCTCGGTGCCGCCGCGCATGTAACAGGCAGGGCCCGGCACGGCGCCCGCGCTGTGCGGGCCGACGATGAGTTCCCCGAAACGGTTGACGTGAGACAGCGTGCCGCCGCCCGCACTCACCGTGTTGATGTCGATCATCGGCAGCGCGACGTCGCGGCCCTCGACCTTGCCGCGGTTCGACACCGAGGGCTCGCCGTCCTTGATCAGCGCCACGTCGCAGGAGGTGCCGCCCATGTCGAAGGTCACGAGGTTCTGGAAACCCGTCGTGCGGCAGGCTTGCACGCTCGCCATGATGCCGCCGGCAGGACCCGACAGCACGGTCGCCACCGCCTTCTTCGCGGTGGCCGCAAACGTCGACATGCCCCCGTTCGACTGCATGATGAATTTCTGCGGCGTGCCAATTCCCGCCTTGCGCAACCGGCCATCGAGATTGTCGATGTAGCGCGCCAGAATGGGTTGAAGGTAGGCATTGATGACCGTCGTCGACAGCCGGTAGAACTCGCGGATCTGTGGCACGATCTCGCTCGAAAGCGATACGCTGCAACCGGGAATTTCCTCCGCGATGATCTCGCGCACGCGGCGCTCGTGTTGTGGCGCGACGAACGAGAACAGCAGGCAGACCGCGATCGACTGCACGTCCTCGGCGCGCAGATCACGCAAAGTCTCGCGCAAGGCCGCCTCGTCGAGCGGCAGCAGAACCTCGCCGTCGAACGCGACGCGCTCGGCCACTTCGCCCGTGCGGCTCGGCGGCACCAGCATCGCCGGCCTGTCGTACATCATGTCGAAGATCGCCGGTCCATGCGGCCGCGACTGCTCGGCAACCTCGTGGATGCCGCGAAAACCTTTCGTCACCAGCAATCCCGTGCGGACCCCCTTGCCTTCGAGCAGCGCGTTGGTGCCGACCGTGGTGCCGTGACAGAAATAGCCGATATCCCCCGGGTCGATCCCCTGTTCGAGCAACAATTCCACGCCCGCGAGAATGGCGCGCGAGGGATCGTCCGGCGTCGATGGAACCTTGGCGACGGTGATGGTGCGCGTGTCGTCGTTGACGTAGACGAAATCGGAGAACGTGCCGCCCGTATCAACCGTCACTCGATACTGCGCCATCTGCGGGCTCCGCGTTTGCACGTCCCCGACTGCACTGGCGCAGAACGAGCGCCCATGCGCGCGTTCGTCCTAGGGGCTGACGCTGGATCGATAGCAACACCGGCGTGCGGCGTAAATTTAAGACTTCGCGTATCTGAGGTACAGAAATTGTGTATCTTCGGCTTATCTGCTTTCTGCTTGGGCTGCCAATCTACTCCCTCACCCCTCCGGCAGCTTCACTTCGTCCAACAGGGATCGCACGAGCGGAGATCGCAGCGCTCCCTTGTTGTGTACGGCGCTGAACGCAACCTTTCCAGCGCCTGCCCCCAGATCCATCGCGTGTACCAGTCGCGACCGATGCCGCTCGATGCAGCGCGTATGGACGATGGCGACGCCGACGCCCATTTCGACGAACGTCGCGGCCGTCTCGCATGTGGGGGCCTCCACGACCGTGGCGGCTCGTGCCAGCGCGCTCTTCATGCCCTGGTCGATCAGCCGCCGCGTCACGGTCGAGCCGGGAGGAACGATCAAGCGGTGCAGCTTCAGATCCTCGAGTGCGGCGGGCTTGCGGCGCACACCGCTTTCGCTAGGGTTATACGCGATCGACAGCGTCGTCTCCTCGATCACCGTGCGTACGATGCGTTTGGGCAGACTGGGAAAGATCCCAAATGCGATGTCGATTTCGCCGTTGTCCAGCGCAACCAGCGCCTCGGCCGAGCGGAACACGCGCAGGCTCATCGCCACATTGGGATGCCGGTTCAGGAACGTGCGAAACTTCGGCGCGTAGAACCAGGCGTGATCGCTGCCGACCGACACCGTCAAGCGGCCCTCGGGTGCGGCGCTGTTGAGGCTCGCCAGCGCTTGTTCCGCGCGCTCGAAGATGCCGTCGACCTCGCGCAAGAAGCGTTCGCCCGCAACCGTCAATATCAGCTTGTTGGGCAGACGCTCGAACAGATCGAAACCGATCTCGCTCTCGAGCTTGCGGATCTTGCCCGAAATGGCCGGGATCGATTGCTTGAGCCGGCTCGCCGCATACCGCAAGCCGCCGTGCTTGGCCACGAGATGGAAGGCGCGCAACTTGCGCAGATCGAGTGTGTCGAGGTGCAGCATGGACGAGGTTCACAAATATTGAATCCATCGTCCACAGTGGTGCAATCAACGCGTACGTCAAGTCACCCGCAATTGGCGCGCGCGTTTGAGCTACGGCCGCCGCGGTCCGGGGCCCGGCTCGGCAAGACCACTCTTGCCGGCGCCTTCGCCGCGGCGGAAGCCACCACCGAACCCGCGTCCGCGCCACTGCAGATAAGCGCGCCGCTCCGCCGCCGTCATACGCTCGCCGATCTCCGGAAGCATTTGTTGCACCGCGTGGCGCAAACGTGTTTCAGCCTCGAACAACCGGCTTTGCGCCGCCACGAACGCCGCCTTGTCGAAAGGATCGGCCCTGAAAATGCGAGTTGCCTCCATCCGCGCTTGACGCACCTCCATCCGCAACGGCCGCAGCATACCAGGGCGTTCAGGCACGCCAGCTTTGCTCAACGCGTCGCGCCGCTCTGCTGGAAGCGTGTTGACGAATGCGGGCAGGCTAGCCTCGACGCCACCGCCTGCCATCACCACATGCGCCCTCACGTGCCACAGCGTGCGCACCACCATGCCGATCAGCACGGCATTGATCGCCAGCGAAGCGATCAGCGCGATCCACAGCCAGCGGCGGCGGGGTGGCGCGACAGCAGGGATGGCGGTCTCGCTCATAGCGTGTCCTCGTCGTTCAGGTCTTCGCCCGAAGCAACGAGCACGGGCTCGATCTCGGCCGACAAGCCGATGGCGTCGGCCAGGTCCTGCAGCGCCGGCGCAAGATTGACCGCGCCGCCGATGTATATGCCGAGCAGCAGACTTGCCGCCATCAGACCTGCGGCGCGCCATTGGCCGCGGGTCACTGGCGCGGCCTGGGGACGAGGGCGCGTCGGCAGCGTAATCATCTTGGCCGGCAAACGATCCGCCGTTCGCCGGCCGGTTGGTGCATCAGCCAGTGCGGCTGTCATGATGCGATCAACGAGCCCGTGCGGTACCGGTGCGGCGGTCTCCCGGTCTTGGTCAAGCAGCCGGTCGAGCGCCCGCGCCTCCGCGAGCAGCGCCTGGCCACCTGGCTCCGCCGCCACAATCTGGCCGATGCGCTCGCGTACGAGCGGGGGCCAGCGTGCAGGCGTGCCGCCCCACGCGTCGAGGAGGTGCGCGAGTTCGCCCAGCGGTTCGCTGGCCAATTGCCCGGCGATGTCGTTCTTGTTCGTCATGCTCGCCTCACGTCACTTTTCTTCTCGACAGCTTCCAGCGCCCAGTTCCTGTTGCTCAGCTTTCGCCGGGCAGGAGTTGCCGCCAATCTTCTTTCAGCAGCGTCCGCATCGCTCGCCTTGCCCGCGACAGCAGCGATTCCACCGCCTCGTCCGATACGCCGAGAACCTCACCGACTTCGGTCTGGCTCATCTCCTCGTAGTGGAACAGCACCAGCGCCTGCCGTTGCCGTTCCGGAAGACTTTTCAGCGCCGCCTCGACCCGGACCGCCAGATCGGTTTCGGCCAGCGTCTTCAATTGGCTCGCCGCGACCGGCTGATCGGGCACTTCGTCCGTCACGTCGGTGCGGCGGCCCGAACGGATCCGGTCGATGCATAAGTTCGACGTGACACGTCGCAGCCAGGGCCGCGCCCCGCCAGAGCCGATCTCCAGATTGGCGCCGCCTTGCCACAGCTTGAGCAGCCCTTCCTGGGCCACATCCTGCGCCTCCGCGTCGTCCCGCAACATCCGTCGCGCCACACCGAGCACCGCCGGAAGATGCCGCTCAACCAATTGGCGGAAGGCGTCGCCGTCGCGCACCCGCAGCCGCGCCAGCAGATCGCGATCCGCCTCGTCCGGGCGAATCACGCCGGATGCGGTTGCGCTGAGCGGTCGTTCCTCGGCCATTCGCGTCGGCACGCGGCCTCTTGCAGGTCATGGTCTTGCACGGATGCCCCGCCTGCAGACGATCCGCGCGGGGGGGCACCAAGCTGTCTACTCTACACCACCTCGTCGCGATCTGGACGCGATCCAGTCAGCGCGGCGGTCCGCGGTCGCGCATGCCGGGGCCACGCTCTGGCGCGTTCTCGGGTTCCGTTCCGGGCCGCGTGCCACGGTCCCTTCCCGGTCCCATGCCACGTCCGCCCATCCAGTCCTGACGGTCGATGCGGCCGTCGTTGTTGGCGTCGAGTTCGGCGAACCTCTCCTTGGCGCTCTTGAAGAACTGCTCGCGCGTCAGCGTGCCATCCGGAGTTGCTCCGTGTGCGTGCAGGAAACGGCGCACGCGGTAGTCCGTGGTCTCCTTGCGCATCGCGTCGTGATCGGCGTTGTCGATCACGCCATCCTTGTTGCGGTCGGCAAGATCGAACCGGGCGCCGGCGGCAGCCAGCACCTCGTCGAGCGTGATCACGCCGTCCTTGTTCGCATCGGCCGCGATGAGGCCGCCCAGGCCCATGCGACCACCCATCATGCCTCCCCGTGGCCCTCCGCCGGTCCCCCCAGGGGCACCCCGCATGGCCATGCCACCTGTCTCGCCTTTGAGAACGCCGCGGCCGCGCATCATCGGCGGAAGATCGGTGTCGGTGATACGGCCGTCGCCGTCGAGATCCATGCGCTGGAAGTCCCGGCGGGCGCGGTCGAGCGCCTCCTGGCGGGTGACCTTGCCGTCGCGGTTGGCGTCTGCCCGGGCGTTGAAGCGCTGGCGCATCATGTCGCCGAACCGCCCGCGGCCTTCGCCCATCGCTGCCATCGCGGCCTCGACCTCGGCGGCGTCGATCGTACCGTCGCTGTTCTTGTCGATGCGGGCGAAGCGCTCGCGTGTGCGGGCATCGAAGTCGTCGGCAGACATCGATCGCCGCCAGGCTCCGCTCTCCCGGCCTCCTTGGCCGGGCTCACCGTTCTCGCCCATCCGGCCGCGCATGAACCCGCGCCCGGGCTCGGCTCCGTGGCCGAACTCACCCATTTCGTGCATCATGCCACGATGGCCCATCCGGGCCTCCCGTTGGCCGACCGCGGCGATCGCGGCCGCACCGCCTACAATGATCAATGCGCCGGCCGTTAGTACGAGCTTGCGTCTGGACATGCCTTGCTCCCAGTGGATTGGATTGCAGTGAACTTTCAGTGGGAAAGGGACGATATTCTCATCCCGCTTGCCCTGAAGAACGCTGCAGCGGAGCGTTTTCCGTCGCAGGGGGGTGTGTTTTAAATCAACGCAAAGCGTGCGCCGTCGATGCAATTTCACGGTGCGAACGGCAGACGTCGAATACGAGTAGTGTGCGTTTCACAAGTGCTTTTGCCGGTCACGGCTCAATGAGAAAGAGGCGCGCGCTGAGCGCCTTTACGCCAGCCAGCGCTTGCGGCGCTTGTAGCTCTTGCCGTCGCGGAAGCTTTTGCGGTCACCACCGCCCGCGCCGAGGTAGAATTCCTTCACGTCCTCGTTCTCGCGCAGCGACTGGGCGGTGCCGTCCATCACCACGCGACCGTTCTCGAGAATATAGCCGTAGGTCGCGTACTTCAGCGCGACGTTGGTGTTCTGCTCGGCGAGCAGGAAGCTCACCTTGTCCCTGGTGTTGATGTCCTTCACGATCTCGAAGATCTGCGCCACGATCTGCGGCGCAAGGCCCATCGAGGGTTCGTCGAGCAGGATCATCGTCGGGCGGCTCATCAAGGCGCGACCGATAGCGCACATCTGCTGCTCACCGCCGGAGGTGTAGCCTGCCAGGCTGGTGCGCCGCTCTCTCAGGCGAGGAAAGTAAGTGTACACGCGCTCGAGGTCGGCTTTGACCGCGGCATTGCCGTCGCGGCGCGTGAAGGCGCCGGTCAGCAGGTTTTCTTCGATGGTGAGGTGGCCGAAGCAGTGCCGGCCCTCCATGACCTGGATGCAGCCGCGCTTGACGAGATCGCTCGGCGTCAGCATGTCGACGCGCTCGCCCTTGAACTCGATCGAGCCCTTGGTGACCGCGCCGCGTTCCGACTTGAGCAAGTTTGAAATCGACTTCAGCGTCGTACTCTTACCCGCGCCATTGGCGCCGAGGATAGCGACGATACCACCCTCTGGCACGGTCAGAGACACGCCCTTCAGCACGAGGATCACGTGATCGTAGATCACTTCGATGCTGTTGATGGAAAGGATGGGTTTGGTGGCGTCGGGGGCAGTCACGAGCGGAACCTTGCGAGAGGGGAGTAGGCAATCGGCAGTAGGCAGTTTCGAATAGGCAGCGGCGGCGCATCAAGTGCCTCCTCTACTGCCTATTGCCCACTGCCCACTGCCTCACTCGTCAGCTTTCCTTCGAACAGTCGCGCGCGGTGATCTTCTTCTCGGCCGCGTACTTCTCGGAGACGCTCTTGACCAGCGGCTCGGTGAGGGGAGCGCGCGCGGTGTACCAGTCGGAGATCACCTTCCAGGCCTTGCCGTCCCACTGCTGCACGCGGCCATCACGTGCGCCTTCGTGATCCGCGCACGAGGTCTTGATCGGCTTCAGCATGCCTTCCATGCCGAGTTCCTTGATACGCTCGGCCGTGAGGTTGAGGTTTTCCAGGCCCCAGCGGACCTGCTCGCCTGTAAGCGGCTTGTTGCCGAACTTGGCTTGGGCGGTGCGGATCGCTTCAACGCCGAGCATCGAATTGATCATGCCGCGGTTGTAGAGCACCTGGCCGAAGTCATCCTTGCCGAGCTGCTTGCCCTTGGCGCCGACGTTCTTCTTGATGTCGGCGTGTACGCCGTACTCTCCCGCGCCGTGCTGCAGCATCAGCGCTTTGTAGCCGGCCGACTGATCGCCTGCGGGGGTCACGTCCGGCTCCGCGCCCGACCACCACACGCCGATCATCTTGTCACGGGGATAGGCGACGGCGGCGGCCTCCTTGATGGAGGTGCCGTTCATCACACCCCAGCCCCACAGCAGAACATAGTCGGGACGGTTCTGGCGGATCAGCAGCCACTGCGATTTCTGCTCGACACCGGGATGGGTGACCTCGACCTGCATCAGCTCGAAGCCGAGCTTCTTCGCCATCTGCTCCAGATGCGGGATCGGTTCCTTGCCGTAGGGGCTGCCGTGATAGACCAGCGCGATCTTCTTGCCCTTCAGCTTGTCCTCGCCGCCGACCTCCTTGGCGATGTGCTGGAGCGCGATGTCGGCCGCCGACCAATAGGTGCCGAGCAGCGGATAGTTCCAGGCGAACACGGCGCCGTTCTTACTGTCGGCGCGGCCATAGCCCATCGTGATGATCGGGATCTTGTCGGCCAGCGTCTTGTCGGTCAGCGCGAACGTGATGCCGGTCGAGAGCGGGTTGAAGAATGCCGCTCCGGTCGGCCCCTTGCCTTTGAGGCGCTCGTAGCACTCCACGCCCTTGTCGGTGGCGTAGCCGGTCTCGCACTCCTCGTAGATGATCTTGACGCCGTTGATGCCGCCGTCGCGTTCGTTCACGAGATTGAGATAGTCGACGAAGCCGTTCGCCCATGGCACGCCGTTCACGGCGTAGGCGCCGGTGCGGTAGGACAGTACGGGAATGAACTGCTCGTTCTGGGCCACGGCGGGAATTGCCGTCACGATCGTTCCGATCGCTGCTGCGGCCAACGCGAATGCTTTGCGTGACATTGTTTTTCTCCCTGATGCTCCGCCCCTTGGTGGAACGGAATTCCTGTGCGCGGGGCTTCAACCGTTCTTCCGCCTCGGCCGTCCCGCGCGGCGGCCGCCGGTATTCATGATTGCAGCCACTCTCAGTACGGGAATGGCCAGGTTCTCAGCTTCTCCTTGCCGATCACCCACAGCCGCGCGAACCCGTGCGGCTCCTTGATCAGAAGGTAGCAGATCAGCGATCCGAAGATGATGAACTCCAGGTGCGTGATGGTTTCCGTCGAAATCGGGATGCCGAGCGCGCCTGGGATGATGTTGAGCATGATCGGCATGATCAGAATAAAGGCCGCGCCTAGAAAACAACCGAGGATCGAGCCAAGACCGCCAATGATGACCATGAACAGAAGCTGCAGCGAGCGATCGATCGAGAACGCCAGCGGTTCCCAAGAGCCCAGATAGACAAACGCCCACAGCGCGCCGGCAACGCCGATGATGAACGAGGAGACGGCAAAGGCGGAGAGCTTGGCATAGAGCGGCCGGATGCCCATCAGCTCGGCGGCGATATCCATGTCGCGGATCGCCATCCATTGGCGGCCGATGCTGCCGCGCACGAGGTTTTTGGCGAGCAGCGCGAACACGGTGACGAACATCAGCGCGAGCAGGTATTTCTCGATTGGAGTGTTCACAGTCCAACCAAAGAAGATGAGTTCCGGCGCGCTGACCGAGCCCGATGGTGCGTAGTTGGTGAACCACTTCACGCGCAGGAACAGCCAGTCGAAGAAGAACTGCGAAGCGAGCGTCGCCACCGATAAGTAAAGCCCCTTGATGCGCAGCGAGGGCAGCCCGAACAGGATACCGACGAATGCCGCGGAGAACCCGCCGAGCAGGATCGCGAACAAGACCGGCAGCGGGGGCAAACCAATCTCCGGCATTCCCGTGCCGAACTTGTAGGCCATATAGGCACCGATCGCCATGAAGGCGCCGGAGCCGAGAGAGATCTGCCCGCAGTAACCGATCAGGATGTTCACGCCGATGGCAGCGAGCGACAGGATCAGGAACGGCAGCAGAATCGCGCGCAGCAGATACTCCGATCCGAACGGCCAGATCTTGAGGGCTGCCATCGCTGGGAGTCCGACGAAGGCAAATGCAAGCAGCGCGAAGATGGCGATCCGATCCTGGCGAATCGGGAAGATCGCCATATCGGTAGCGTACGTCGTCTTAAACTGTCCGGCTTCGCGGTAGAGCACGTGGTGCGACCTTTCAAATCCGCTCGATCAACTTTTCCCCGAACAGGCCCTGCGGCCTGAACATGAGTACGATCAGCGCGAGAACATAGGCGAACCAGTATTCGATGCCGCCGCCGATGAACGGGCCGAGATAGACCTCCGCCAGCTTTTCACCCGCGCCGACGATAAGGCCGCCGATGATCGCGCCCGGTACCGATGTAAAGCCGCCGATGATCAGCACCGGTAGCGCCTTCAAGGCGAGGAAGGTGATCGAGAACTGCACACCGAGCTTGGTGCCCCAGATCGTGGCCGCGACCAGTGCGACGAGGCCAGCCGCCAGCCACACTACGAACCAGATCCAGCGAATGGAGATGCCGACCGATTGCGCCGCGGCATGGTCATCGGCCACCGCACGCAATGCGCGTCCGGTTTTGGTGTATTGGAAGAATACCGCCAGTGCCGTCACCAGAACGCCGGCGATCAGCCCGCCCCAAACGTCCAGCTTGTTGATGAGGATGCCGCCGGGGAACATCGTTTCCCCCAGAATCCAGGCATCGACCGGGAACAGCCGCAGCGGATAGACGTCGGAACCGAAGATCATCTGCGCAACGCCCTCCAGAATGAAGGTCGCGCCTATGGTTGCCATGAACAACGTGAGATCGTTCTGGTTGACGAGCGGGCCGAGCACGAAGCGCTCGATCGCCCAGGCCGAGATTGCCATGATGAGGGCGGCGAACAGAAGTGCCATCATGATGGCAAGCGCGAACGGAATGCCTTTGGCGGTCAGGAAGTCGAGCGAGCGTACCAAGGCGAGGCCGGCCAGCAGCACCATCGCGCCTTGCGCGTAATTGAACACGCCCGAAGCCTTGAAGATCAGCACGAAGCCAAGCGCGACGAGCGAATACAGCACACCGGACAACAGCCCGCTGATCAAGACCTCCAGGAATGAGCCGAATGCAGGCAATTTGTCCTCTCCTTGCAAGGGTGTCCGACACTCTGGGTCTGACACCAGAAATGCACGTGTCGTTCTGACGCCAGTACTGCACCCATTGCGATTGGTGTCAGACCCTCT
>CAMDPA010000075.1 GCA_945903565.1 Devosia equisanguinis
CAAGGGCCACTTTGGCCTTGAAGTCCGGTGAGTGGTTCCGGCGTGTTCGCTTCGTCATTCTGGCTCCTGATTCGCACGCACAACCGTGCGCGCTGTCAGGCAGAGATTCCACTCATCGCACCGTCCGAAATTGTGGAGCCGTCTCTTAGGTCGGGTGAAGCACGAGACCCGACATGCCATGGTAAACGTCGCGCGGGGAATGTCGGGTCGCGCGAAATGCTCGACCCGACCTACGTCATTTCTCCACTTTCTTCCTCGCGACAGAGGCTGCGAGCAGCTTCGACCACGTTCTTCACGGCTGCTCCTACGTCGAAGTGATCATTCGACCACGTCGCGTGATGGTAGAAACACTGGCATTCATCACCTTCCCGGCCACCCTCGCCGCCGGACTTATCCCCGCCCTCGCAAGGTAGCGCATCCTCGCCAAATCCTTCCGCACACGCCGGGGCGCAGGCTCGAGCTGGGAACCTGTGAGCGAAAGGAGTGTGCCGGATACGCCGGGGGACATCAGCTTCCCTTGGGGGATCACTGCCGAACGGGGCGCAAATCCCGTTCAACGCGAGATCTTCGGATGCGCTCGCGGATGGTGGTGCCGCGATCCGTAAAGAGGGCCCACCCTCGTTGTACATAGCGGGGCGGCGCAGGCCGCATCCAACTACCATTTTTAGAGGCCTTGCCGCCCCGCGCTCTGTTTGCTTGCGCCCTCCGACTCCGCTCCGCGGCGCCGGGCGAATTTGGCTTGCCCGGCGACTACCGGGCGAAAGCGCCGGATTGCGGCCGCGCTGGTGTCGCGTGCTCGCCTGCATCACGTGCGGTTCGGGCCCTTGAAATCGCGGCCCTGCGATGCGAGACCCGTTGTTCCATCACCCGTCCCGCCATCGAGGAAGCCCCATGGCCGCTACCGTCAAGCCGTCGCCGTTCACCCCGAAAACCCTCCCCAAGCTGCCCGTGATCGACGGCGTGCGGTTCGGCACCGCCGAGGCCAACGTGCGCTACAAGGGCCGTACCGACCTGATGCTGGCGCTGCTCGATCCCGGTTCGGTCGCCGCTGGTGTCACCACCCGATCGAAGACCTGTTCGGCTCCGGTTCTGTGGTGCCGGGAACAGCTCGCCCACGGCCGCGCCCGTGCGCTGGTCGTCAACTCGGGCAACGCCAACGCGTTCACCGGCCGCAAGGGCGTCGAGTCCGTCGGCGTCACGGTGGAGGCCGCCGCCAAGGCCGCCAGGTGCGAGCCGAGCGAGATCTACGTCGCCTCGACCGGCGTGATCGGCGAGCCGATGGACGCCAGCCGCATCGCCAACGCGTTGCCCGCACTCGCCAAGGCGGTGAAGCCCGACCTGTGGGAGGCCGCGGCGCGCGCCATCATGACGACCGACACCTACCCCAAGCTCGCCACGGCCAAGGTCGAGATCGGCGGCGTCGAGGTCAATATCGGCGGCTTCTGCAAGGGCGCCGGCATGATCGCGCCCGACATGGCGACGATGCTGTGCTTCGTGTTCACGGACGCGGCGATTGCCCAGCCGGTGCTGCAGCGGCTCGTCTCCGCGATTGCGGACAAGACCTTCAATTGCATCACGGTCGACAGCGATACGTCGACATCGGACACCGTGCTGGTGTTCGCAACCGGTGCCGCGACCAAGCGTAAAGCGCCTGAAATCAACGACATGGCCGATCCCAACTGCGGCGCGTTCGCGGCCGCGCTGCATGGCGTGCTGCAGAACCTCGCGCTGCAAGTGGTGCGCGACGGCGAGGGCCTGACCAAGTTCGTGACCGTCCAGGTGTGGGGCGCGGAGAACGATCGCGCGGCCCACCGCATCGCCATGGCGATCGCCAACTCGCCGATCCTCAAGACCGCGATTGCCGGCGAAGATCCGAACTGGGGGCGCGTCGTGATGGCCGTCGGCAAGGCCGGCGAGGCGGCGGACCGCGACAAGCTCGCGATCTGGTTCGGCCCGCATCAAGTCGCCGTCGACGGCGAGCGCGCGCCGGGCTACGCCGAAAAGACCGTGGCGGCCTATATGAAAAACGCGGAAATCCTGCTGCGCGTCGATGTCGGCGTGGGCGGCGGCCAGGCCACGGTGTGGACCTGTGATCTGACCCATGACTACGTCAGCATCAACGCCGACTACCGCAGTTGAGCCGGCCCAAGCAGAGTTCGCAAAAATGTCCTAGGCGAGCGCCTCCCAAAACAACGACGGCCCCGCAGCCGAAGCAGCGGGGCCGCGTCTTGTCCGGGGCCTACGGCTTAGCCGCGGCAACCGCACTGCGTGACGCTAACCGGCTTGTGGTTGACGACCACGGTCCGGTTGGTGCCGGAGATGGTGCGGCCAGCGCTGCGGCTGGTCGTGGTGCCGCCGCTCACGTTCTCGGTGGCGTTGATGACAAACGTGCGGTTGTGCACGCGGGTCACGGTGTTCACGCGCGTTACCGGCACGATCACGGTGCGCGTGACGATGCGGGTGACGTTCTTGACGTAACGGTTCTTGGTCACGTTCTTGACGCGCGTGACGTTGCGAACCTGCTGAACCGTACGGGTCTTGGTGACGGTCTTCACGTTGGTCTTGGCGATCGGCACGTTGCAGCTTACGCAGCGCTGTGCATCAGCGGTGCCAGCCGTGCTGACGATTGCAAAGCCGGCGACGGTTGCCAGCATGAGCATGGATTTGAGGCTGCTGATCAAGTTCTTAACTCCCGCATTGTGGTTTTGGAGACACCTTCAGGTCGAAGGGACTTAAGACTTAAGACTTAAGACTTAAGACTTAAGACTTAAGGTGTCGCCCAATTGTCGGCCCCATGACAATCACCTTGGAGCCCCTTTCTGCCGCAATGGTTAAGAACGGGCCACATACAACAAACTGTTATTTATTGTTGTATTTCAATGTGCGGATTGGCTGGACTTAATCTTGCCTCATGACGTTCCTCCCTCGTTCGCCGCCAGTTTCTCGTTCGGTCGGCCCCGTCAGCTGCCATGTTCGATTGACCAAAAGTCGCCGGTCCGCTTGTGCATAACTCAGGCATGACTCTTGCGTAGAACAAAAATAGAACATAACATACTCCATCCTGATTTTCTGCTTAACGATTCGAGCAACGGACGCCATGGCGTTTACCTTCCTTCACACCGGCGATTGGCACATCGGCAAGCCGTTCGGCAGCCTGCCCGGCGAGCAAGCGGCGAAGCTTCGCGGCGCTCGCCTGGACGCGATCGACAGGCTGGCCGAGACCGCCCGAGATGGCCGCGCCGCCCACGTTTTGGTCGCTGGTGATCTGTTCGACCGGCCCAGCCTCGCCGATCGCGACTTGCGGGCCCCGATCGAGCAGATGCGCGCCCATCCGCAGCTTGCGTGGCACATCATTCCCGGTAATCACGATCCTGCAACGTCAGGTGGTGCTTGGGAGCGCGTGCGGCGCGGCGGCTTGCCGGGCAACGTCCACCTGCATCTGGAGCATTTTCCGGTCGAAATTGCCGAGGGGTGTTGGCTGTTGCCCGCGCCACTTGCCGCCAAGTCCATGTCGCACGACCCCACCGCCTGGATGGATGCAGCGCCGACACCGGCGGGTGCTCTGCGGATCGGTCTGGCGCACGGTTCCGTGCAAGGCTTCGGATCTGAACATTCCGCCAGCATCGAGATCGCTCCCGAACGGCCGCGGCGCGCAGGGCTCGCTTATCTCGCGCTTGGCGACTGGCATGGCACCCGCCAGATCGGGCCACGCGCCTGGTACGCCGGCACGCCCGAGCCGGACGGCTTCCTCGACAATGCACCGGGCCACGCCCTGCTCGTCACACTTGAAAACGTCGACGCGCCGCCGGTGGTGCAACGCCGGGAAATCGGCACCTATCGCTGGCTCGATCGGCGGCTCGGCACCGCGCGCACATCCGATCTCGCCACACTCGAAGGCGAAGTCGAGGGGCTCGGCGCCCGCGTCCGCCATGTGCTGCTCGCCGTCGAGGTTGCCGGCCGCGTGACGCTGGAGCAGGACCGCGACATCCGTGGCCGACTCGACCGGCTCGACAGCCGCGTCTTCTACCTCTCACGCCGGTTGGAACGGATGACGCTCGGTTTCGCCGCCGACGACATCGAAAGCTTGGGCACGGGGCCACTCCGCGACATTGGGCGCGATCTCGCGACCATCGCCGCCGATCCCGGCAACCCCGAATGCGCGACAGCCGAACGCGCCTTGCGGCACTTGTTCGATCTGACCGACGCATTTGGCGACGAGACCGGGAGGCCGGCATGAAGATCCGCGCCATACGAGCAGCAGAAGTTGGCCCCTTCAGCGGCGCTGTTGCACTGGAAGGCCTTTCCGGCGGTCTGGACGTGCTGACCGGACCCAATGAGATCGGCAAATCGACCTTGTTCTCGGCGCTGGCAACGCTGCTGGCGGAGAAGCATACATCGACTGCGAGGACCGTGGCCGCATTGCGCCCCGACAGCGGCGGCGCTCCGTTGATCGAAGCCGACCTCGAGATCGCCGGGCGGCTTTGGCGGCTGCGTAAACGGTTTCTGGCGCAGCGCACAGCCGAGCTGACGGATCTTGCCAGCGGCGAGATCAGCCGCGGTGCCGATGCGGAAGAACGCGTTGCAAAGCTGCTCGGTTCAAGTGACGCCCTGCGCGGCTTCGTGTGGGTTCCGCAAGGGGCGAGCTTCGATCTGCCCGATCATCGGTCCGATAAGTCGATGCCGGGTCTCATTGCTGGTCTGTCGGGGCTGGTCGAGCAGGAGGCAGCGGACGCGGCGGGGGCTGGCAAATCGCGACGTGTCGGTGCGGAGATCGCCAAGCGACTCGGCGAACTCGTGACCGCTGCCCACGGCAAGGCCAAAGCGGGCAGTGCGCTCGACCTCGCTCAGCGACGGCGCAACGAGATCGCGTCTCATCTCGAAACCGCGCGCGCCAGAGCCCAAGCGGCGGAAGCACGATTGCAGCGGCTGACCACACTTCGTGATGAGCGCAATCTTGCGGCCAATCCGGCGATCCAGCAAGCGATTGGCGATCGCGTCGTGCAAACCCGCAAGGCAGTTTTAGACGCCGATCTGGCGCGAGACCGGCTGCGCAACGCAGGCGAGCGGATCAACACGCGGCAGCTAGCCCACAGTCAGGCACGCACCGCCCTCGAGGGTCTCGATCGCCTCGTCGCCGAGCGTGATCGCACAGATGCACTGTTAAACACTGATTCGGCAGGGTTGGCCGAGCTTAGCCAAGGTCGCGCGCGCGACGAGGCGCAGATCGAGACGCTGCGGGCCGAACACGATGCGGCCGCATCCAGCCTGGCCGAAAGCCGTCGCCTGCTGGCACTCGCCCACGCCGCCGAGCTGCGTCAGGCCGCTGCTGCCGAGTTGGCAGAGCTGGACCGGCGCCTCGCCGCCGCCGCAGCAGCAGCCGACGCCATCGCAGTCGCCGAGCAGCGGCTGGCGGCCAATGCCGTTCGCGATCCGATCGTCGAGGACGCGCGGCGCCATGCCTCCCGGCTTGCGGCGCTGGAAGCCAAAGTGGCGTCTGGTGCGCCGCGCGCATCCATCACCTATTTGCCCGGTGCGGCTGCCCGCATCCGAATTGCCGGACGCACGCTCGAAAACGGCGAGCGGCTGGTGTTCGAGCAACCAACCGAGTTGGTCATCGACGGCATCGGCACGATCCTGATCGAGCCGCCCGAGAGCGAAGGCGCGTCGGCCGCCGCCGCTCGCGATGCCTGCCGCGCGGATCTGTTGCGTGTCCTTGCCAGCATCGGCGCCGCCGACATCCATGCGGCCGACGCCCTGCTCGCGGCCCGCCGCCAGGAGGAGAGCGCACGCGCCGTCGCCCGCGCCGAGCTTGCCGCAAGCGCCCCGCGCGGTCTCGACGCCCTTACTGTCGAGCGCGCCAAAGCATCCGCGCGCGCATCCGGCGCCGTGCCCTCGAACCTGCCGGACAGGGCTGAGCTGGAACAGCGCACACGCGCGCTCGAAGCCGACCTGGCGCAGAAACAGTCGGCTCTGGTGGCCGCCAGCAATAGTGCGCGACGTGCTGCCGATGAGATCGTTCGCCTGGAAGCCCGGCTCGCGGCAGCCCAGCAGCGCTGCGCGGAGATCGACGCAGGATTGCCACCCGCCGCTGACAGAACCGCCGCGCGCAAGGCCCTCGCGGATGCCGTCGATGCGACCTCCACCGCCCTCGCCGACGCCGTGCGCGAGCGCACCGCCTGGGCCGAAGCCACACCGGACGGCCCTGCCTACGACGCACTGATGGCCCTGGCCCGTCAAGCCACCGCCGAAAGCGCCACGTTCGAGCAGGCCCGCAGCGCGCGCGAACGCGAGCTGTCCGAGCTTGAAGGTGCGCTTCGGCGCGATGGCGAAGACGGCGTCGGCGCCGAGATCGCCGGGCTCGAGGAGGAGCTCGAGGTGGCCGCCGCCCGCGTTGCCGATCTCGAGCTGGAAGTCCGCGCGCTCGACATGCTGCGCATTCGCATCGACCGGATCGGCGCCGATCACCGCGATCAGGTCCTGCGCCCCGTCGTCGAGCGGCTGCAGCGGCTGCTCAACGATCTCTTGCCGGGAGCGCGGCTCGCCCTCGACGGCCCGCTGCTGGTCGCCAGCCTCCAACGTGCCGGCCGCACCGATACCATGGCCCGGCTGAGCGGCGGCACACGCGAGCAGATCGCGACGCTGGTCAGGATCGCCTACGCCGATCTAATGGCGGCCCGTGGCATGTCGTTGCCGCTGGTGCTCGACGACGCGCTGGTGTTCTCCGACGACGACCGCCTGTCGGCGATGCTCGCCCTGTTGGCCGCCGCTGCCCACCGGCACCAAGTCATCGTGCTGTCGTGCCGCTCGCGGGCGCTGGAGCCGATCCTGGCTCTGCACGACGTCCGTCGGCTAGAGATCGCGCCCTGGCCCGAGTTCGAGCGGCTTGGTTCCGGCGCCAAAACGCAAAAAGGCCGGACAGCGAGTCCGGCCTCTGCACTCGCATCTTGAACTGAGCTTCAGCTCTGCGGCAGCAGCGGCGGCGGAGCCACGGCGCCGTTCATATCGCTGGTGCGAGCACTGAAATCCGGGATCTCCGGCCGTGCGATGCCTGCGGTCGGATCCTCCGAACGGCGCGACTTGCCCTCGAAGAATGCGCCCTGCTCGATCGACAGCGCCTGGTGGAATACGTCGCCCTCGACGTGGCTGGTAGACTGCAGCATCACGCGCTTGCCGCGGATCGAGCCCATCACGTGACCGCGCACCACGACCTCCTCGGCGATGATTCCACCGGTGATCTTGGCCTTCTCGCCGACTACGATGTTGGTGCCGTGAATGTCGCCCTGAATCTCGCCCTCGACGTGGACCTCGCCGCGCGAGACGAGATTGCCCATCACGGTAAGATCCGTGCCGATCACCGACGGCGCAACGCGCTCACCGGGCCTTGCGCCAAGCTGCCAGGACGGCTGCCCCGCTGCTGGTTGCGAGCCGTTCAACGGTGGCGGGCCGCCGGTCGCGCCGGGCACTGCATCTGTAGACTTCCTGATATTCAGCATAGCGATACCCAATCTCCGAAACGCTGCCGGAACAACCCGTGCATATACGGGCAACGGAATTACTGTGATAGATCCCCCGCGGGCCGGCACCCGCTGGCTATTCTTACCACGGCTTGCTTTCCCGGTCACGACTCAACTCACGCGTTTCCGAAAAATGCGGCACCCTTCGCGGGAACAACGCGCGCACCTTAGCGAACAACTCAAGCAACTGCTCTTATGCAAACGGCATAAGGCGCTTCTGCGGCGGCATGTGCTGCCGACGAGCAACAGCGCCGCCCGGGATTACGTGCAATTCAAGGGCATCTCAGCGCGGCGCGCCGAAGGCCGACAACGGTTTGTAGAAGCCGGGCGCAAGTCCAGCCTCTGCTCGCGCGCGATCGTTGAACGGCGGCTTCACCGTGCCGCGGAAGTTCGCGCGCACCAGTGCCTGGAATGTCGGCTCGGGCGCCAGCCCTTGCCGCTCGCACATGAAGCGAAACCATCTGACGCCGAACGCCACGTGCCGCTTCTCGTCGCGATAAATTATCTCGAGCACTGCCGCCGACGTGTCGTCCGCGGCACGGTTCAGGTTGTCGATCATCGCCGGCGTCACATCGAGCCCGCGCGCCTCCAGCACCAGCGGCACGACTGCCAGCCGGGCCGTGAGATCGTGGCCGGTCGCCTGCGCTGACTGCCATAGGCCATCATGCGCGGGAAGGTCGCCGTAGCCGCCGCCGAGCTCACCGAGCCGCCGGCACAGGAGATCGAAGTGCTTGGCCTCCTCCAAACCGACCTGGACCCAGTCGTCGAAGAAGGCGGACGGCATCCCCTCGTGCGCGAACCGGCCGATCAGATCCCAGCTCATATCGACCGCATTGAGCTCGATGTGCGCCAGCGCATGCAGCAGTGCGAACCGGCCCTTTTCCCCGCCGGCCGACCGTCGCGGCATGTCGCGTGGCGCCATCATTTCGGGCTTGGCTGGCCGGCCCGGCCGATCGGGCATCGCGAGCCGTTGGCTGACACGACCTAGGCCCAGCTTGCCTTGCTGCCACAGGCGCGCGGTGTGGCGAGCACGACCGACCTTCTGCATGGGATCGGCGGCGAGCACAATCGCCCTCGCAGCACCAGGCAGGCCGTCCTTCAGCCCGTCTCGCAGTTCTTCCTCCAAACCGTCGCCGGTCGCCACTTCGGCGTCGTTGTCCGGCTCGGGAGATGGCTGCGCGCTTTCTGTCACTTCAACGCCTTGAGTGCGGCAAGAACTTCATCCGCATGCCCTGTCACTTTAACCTTGCGCCAGGCCTTGGCGACCTTGCCCGACGTGTCGATCAGGAACGTCGAGCGGTCGACGCCCATGTACTTCTTGCCGTACATCGACTTCTCGACCCACGATCCGAACGCCTCCGCGATGCTCTTGTCCTCGTCGGATGCGAGCTTGACCTCGAGCGCGTGCTTCTCGCGGAACTTCTTGTGGCTCTTCTCGTTGTCGGGCGAGATGCCGATCACGTCCGCGCCGGCCTTGTTGAATTCCCCTATCATGCAGGAAAAGTCTTTTGCTTCGGTCGTGCAACCGGGCGTGTCGTCCCTGGGGTAGAAGTACAGCACAACGGGTCGGCCCTTGAGAGCCGTGAGTGCGACCTGCTTTCCATCATCGGTTGCGAGTTTGACGTTCGGTACGGGATCGCCTTCGTTGATCATGCGTCTTGCCTTTCTTTGAACGCGATTACTCATGCACAAGCCGTAATGGTAGGGTACCGCGTCCCTGGCAGCAATGTTCGAGTCGTGCCAAGTCTCGCGGTACGTCCGTGGCGGGATCGTGCGTGGGTGCTGCCGGCCTGTGCGCTGCGGGGATAAACGCAGATGCTGCAAGGGCGGATCTGAAGAATTGAACTCAATCCGGTGATCGGAGCCTGACACTGGTGCAACTGCCGCCAAAGGCCGCGAAAGTACCGCCGCGCGGGTCGCCCCGCCGGTCGCCTTCGCGCGGCGGCAGACCAGCTCCGACCGGCTTGATGTCGCGATCGTTCGTGCGCTGGCCGGTCTGGATCGTCACGCGTATCGTTTTACCGCTGTGCCTGCTGATCGCGATCGGTGGCGGCATCATCTACGTCCGGCTGCTCAACGGTGCGATCCCGCTGAAACCCATCGCCGGGCCTATTGCGAGAGCGATTGCCGCGGACTTGCCGGGCCTGGGTGTGAATGTCGAGGACGCCTCGCTCCTGGTTGCCGAAGGTGGCGGTCTCGAATTGCGGCTTCGTGAGGTCGGCTTCAAGACCGAGGCGGGCGCCACGGTCGCCCATGCCAGGGACGCCGCGGTTAGTCTGAGTTCGGCCGCGCTATGGTCCGGACGGCTCGCTCCGTCCCGGATCGTGCTGATCGAGCCCAAACTGCTGCTGCGATACTCGCGCGAAGCCGGTTTATCGCTGTCGTTTGATCGCCCTGACAATCAATCCGCTGGCGACCGGCATCCCTCTCAAGCTGCGCCAGTGAGCGCGCCGCCACCTGCTACCGGCAGGGGGGCCGCAGGGGCAGCCGCCCAACAGGATATGCTGGCCCCGCTCGCCGCGCTTCTCGGCAAGGCCGGCCGGCCAACCGGCGCATCGAGTTTCATCAAGAGCATCGGCTTGCGCAATGCGACATTGGCGATCGACAACGCCGGCGAGGAATCGAGCCTGCGCATCGCGGAGGCGGATTTCAATTTCGACCATGGCAGCAACGGCAGCGTCGTCGGCGCCGATCTCAGCTTCGAGAGCCAGCGCGGACGTTGGAAGTTGGCGCTGGTGGCGACCCGCAACGAGTCCGACAATGCTCTCACCATCGAGGCCAAGCTCGCCGACCTCGTACCAAGCGGCATGGCGGCGGCCTTGCCGGGATTGGCGGCGCTGTCGGTTGTGGAGGTTCCCGTCAGCGGCACAGCCTCGCTGCGCCTGTCTGGCGCGAGCGAACTGACCGCTGCCACCGCGACATTCGATCTGGGACGCGGGGCGATTGCGCCGGGCTGGCGCGGCGATGGCCGCCTCCCGATCGAAAGCGGCCGGCTTAGCTTTCAGTACCAGCCCGCCAGCCGGCAGCTCGTCATGCTGCCATCACGGATACAATCGGGCACGAGCTGGGCTACGTTCACCGGTACCGTTGCCCAAACGGCAGGGCCCGGCCAGCCTTGGCAGATCGAGGTGCAGGCCCGTGAAGGCATGCTCGGGGCGGCGGAGTTCGGCATCCAGCCCAAGCCGCTCGAGTCTTTCCGCATGCGCGGCAGCTACGATGCCGACAAGGGCAACCTCGATATCAGCGAGACCGTTCTGCGCGCGGCTGGCGGCGAGATTTCGCTCACGGGGCACGTGCAGTCGAGCGCGGCCGGCACGCGGACGCTGATCCAAGGCCGCCTGTCTGCGATGTCGCTGGAGGCAATCAAGCTGCTGTGGCCCTCGCCGATCGCGCCGCATGCACGACGCTGGAGCGGGAACCAGATTCAGCAGGGCCGTCTGACCGGCGGCACGTTCCTGGTCGAGGATGTGGGGCATGGCAGCGACCGTGGCCGGGCCGGCACGGCGAGCGGCACCCGCATCGCCGTTTCGATCGAGGGCACCAATGTTCGCATCCTGCCCAAGCCCGGTTTTTCGCCGGTGGAAGCACCGCGCGTGCTGGTTCGCCTCGAAGGCAATATGCTCGAGGTCGCCGCGCCCGACGCGACGATCATCACGGCCCCGCAACGCCGGTTACCGCTGCGTGGATTGCGCATGGTCGCCGCCGATGTCTCAGCTCCGGCATCGACCGGCGATCTGACCTTCCGCGCGCAAGGTGCGCTGCAGCCCGCGCTCGATCTGGCTGAGCAACAGGCAGCCCGCAATGGCCGCACCTTGTCCTTGCCCGGCGAAGGTTTGGATGGCCGCGTCGACGCCCAAGTCCGGATCATCGTGCCCCTGGGCGATGCCGTGACCGCGGATGACACGCAGCTCGACATCAAGGGCAAGATCACCGATGGCAAGGCCCGCGGCGTGTTCGGCGGCTATGATGTCAACGGCGCCACGATTGCGGTGGAATTGACCGATCAGGCGCTCGACGCCAAGGGCGAAATGCTGGTCGGGGGCGTGCCCGCCAAGCTCTCGATGAAGCGCATTTTTGCAGCCCCGGCTGGCGAGCAGCCGCCGGTTCTCATCACCGCGAACCTCGACACGGCGGACCGCACACAGCTTGGCCTCGACATCAATGATTTCGTAATCGGTGAGATGCCGGTCGAGGTGTTGATCTCGCCCCGGCCACAGGGCGAGCCTACCGTTCATCTGCGCGCCAACCTCACCGGCACCGAGATGGTCATCGAAGCGCTCGGTTGGAAGAAGGCTCCGGGCCGTCCGGCCACCTTGCAGTTCGAGGTTGTCAGGCCGAACAAGCAGCGCACCGAGTTGCAGAACCTGCGCATCGTCGGCGAGGATATCTCGCTGTCGGGTATGTTGGCGCTCGATGGCCGAAACAAAGCGCGCGAATTCTCGTTCCCGGAACTTTCGCTGCACGTTGTCTCGCGCCTGCAATTATCCGGCACGATGCGTCCGGATAACGTCTGGGACGTGACGGTGCGCGGCAAAACGCTCGATGGCCGCGACTTCTTCCAGTCATTGTTCGCGGTCGGCCAACTGCACAGCAAACCGCCGCCGCCGCGCAAGGACCAGTCCGGCCTCGAACTCAAAGCCGAGATCGATACGGTGCTCGGCCACCACGACCTGACGCTCAAGGGCCTCAAGCTGCAGATGACGAACCGTGGCGGGCGCACCGTCGCGATGACCGCGCGCGGCGTCGTGGAAAGCAGCGGTCGCGATGCCGGCAAGCCGCTCGAGGTCACCATCCAGCAGGCTAGCCGCGAGCCGCGCCGCATGCTTGCCCGCACCGATGACGCCGGCCAGGCTTTCCGCCTGATCGGCTTCTACCCCAACATGCTCGGCGGCCGCATGCAGTTGGACGTCAACCTCGATGGTGGCGGCAACGCCGACAGGCACGCCGACAAGAGCGGGCAGCTCGACGTCACCCGGTTTTCCATTCTCGGTGATCCCGTGGAGGCAACGGGTGAGGGCGCGGCCGGCCCGCGCGGACAGCGGCGCATGGAACGCCGGCGTCTTGATTTCGATTCGATGAAGGCGCCCTTCGAGTTGGGCCATGGCTATCTCGTCATCAAGGACGCGGACGTGCGCGGTCAGGTGCTTGGCGTGCTCTTGAAGGGGCGCGTCGACTTCCGTGCCCAGCGGTTGGATCTGGGCGGTACTTACGTGCCGCTGCAGGGGCTCAACTCCGCGATCGGCAACTTCCCAATTCTGGGCCAGATCCTGGCCGGCCCACGCGGCGAAGGCGTGATCGGCATGACCTTCGGCATCACCGGCTCGATGTCGCGGCCACAGGTGACCGTGAACCCAGTATCGATCGTGCCGGGCATCTTCCGCGACATCTTCCAGATGACCAATCCCAATCCGCGCATCACGCCGCGGGACTATCAGCCCCCCGCCGCCGGGGCGAAAACGGCAGCGCCGAAGGGACCGGCGGTGCGTTCGTCGACCTCACCTGCTGCTGTAGGTGATGCCAAGTCGACGCCGCGGGCGTCCCCGGCGCCGCGTGTCGACATCGATGGTGCTTGGTCGTCCAACCAGGTGATCGCGCCCACGCCGCAGCCCGCGCGGAAGCAGTAACGCTCGGTTAAACCGGCCGCAACAGCACGTGCCGCTTCTTGCCGAGCGACAGCTTGATCGCACCGTCGCTGGTTGCGTGCGCTGGGCCAAGCTGCATCTTCTCATCGGTGACGGCTTCGTCGTTGACGCGCAGGCCACCGCCTTGGACTTGCCGCCGCGCCTCGCCATTGGACTTGACGAGACCCGCCGTCACGAACGCCACCAGCACGCCGATCCCGGCCACCAGCTCCGCGCGCGGTATCGTCACCGTCGGCAGATCGGTCGCAGTCACGCCCTGCTCGAACGTCTTGCGCGCGGTCTCTGCCGCCGCGTCCGCTTTCGCGTGGCCGTGCACCATTGCGGTCGCCGCCGTTGCAAGCTGCTTCTTCGCCTCGTTGATCTCCGCGCCTTCGAGCGTCTCCAGCCGTTCAATCTCGGACAGCGGCAACACCGTGAACAACCGCAGGAACCGCCCGACGTCGGCATCCTCCGTGTTGCGCCAGAATTGCCAGTAGTCGTAAGGGCTGAGCTCCGCCTCGTTGAGCCAGACCGCGCCGGCCGCCGTCTTGCCCATCTTCGCGCCGGACGAGGTCGTCAGCAGCGGACACGTCAGCCCGTACAACTGATGCGTGCCCATCCGCCGCCCCAGATCGATGCCGGTGACGATGTTGCCCCACTGGTCCGAGCCGCCCATCTGCACGTTGCAGCCGTAGCGCTTGGCCTGCTCGACGAAGTCGTAGGCCTGCAGCAGCATGTAGTTGAACTCGATGAAGCTCAACTCCTGCTCGCGCTCCAGCCGCATCCGCGCGGAGTCCATCGTCAGCATGCGGTTGACCGAGAAGTGCCGCCCGACATCGCGCAGGAACTCGATATAGTTGAGCGGCGCCAGCCACTCCGCGTTATCGGCCATGATCGCGTCGGTCTTACCGGAACCGAACGTCAGCAGCTTGGCGAATACCGTCTTGATGCTTTCCTTGTTCGCTTCGATCTCCTCGATCGAGCGGATCACCCGCGTCTCGTCCTTGCCGGAGGGATCGCCCACGCGCGTCGTGCCGCCGCCCATCAGCGCGATCGGTTTGTTGCCGGTCGCCTGCAGCCAATGCAGCATCATGATCGAGATCAGCGATCCCACATGCAGCGACGGCGCGGTGCAATCGTAGCCGACATACGCGACCGCCTGCCCCTTGGCCGCCAATGCATCCAGGCCGCCGAAATCGGAGCACTGGTGGATGTAGCCGCGCTCGGCCAGGATATTCAGAAAGTCGGACTTGTGGGCCGTCATGATATAGGCTCGATGTTGGGAGCTTTATTGCGCTGCGCCGCAACATGCACAGGAAGGCCGCCATGAGCAAGCTGATGCGCGCGATCGGTCTGATGAGCGGCACCTCGATTGACGGTATCGACGTCGCCTTGATCGACACCGACGGCGAGGACATCGTCGAGCGCGGCCCAAGCGCAACCTACCCTTACGACGAAACGTTCCGCGCCGAGCTGCGCACCAGCCTGCATGAAGCCAAGTCCATTGTCCGCCGCTCCGACAGGCCCGGGGGGCTGGCCGGGGTCGAACAGCGGCTCACCGCGCTGCACGCCGAAGCCGTCGAGCGATTCTGCACGGCCAACGCCATTGATCGCGCCAGCATCCGCGTCATCGGCTTCCACGGCCAGACCGTGCTGCATTGGCCAGCCGCCGGCCTCACCGTTCAGCTGGGCGACGGCGCCCGCCTCGCCGCCCTCACCGGTATCGATGTCGTCCACGACCTGCGCGGCGCCGACGTCGCGGCTGGCGGCCAAGGCGCGCCGCTCGTGCCGGTCTATCATCGCGCCGTCGTCTCGCGCCTGCCGCAGCGGCCGTTGGCGTTCGTCAACATCGGCGGCGTCGCCAACGTCACCTGGATCGGCCGTCGTAACGAACTGCTCGCCTTCGACACCGGCCCCGGCAGCGCGATGATCGACGACTGGATGCGCACGAAGGCTGGCGAGACCTGCGATCTCGACGGCAAGCTGGCGGCATCAGGCCGGGCCCACGACGACTATGTCGCGGAGTACATGCGCCATTCCCACTTCGGCGCCGCGCCGCCGAAGTCGCTCGACCGCAACGCCTTTGCCGTCGAATTGATCGACGAACTTTCCCTGGCCGATGGCGCTGCCACCCTCACCGCTTTCACGGCGGCAGCGATCGCGCGGGCGCGTGAGCATATGCCAGCCGAGCCGCAGCTCTGGATCGTCGCCGGTGGCGGGCGGAAGAACAAGACACTGATGAGCATGATCGCGGGCAAGGTCGAGAACGCCGTCGTTCCCGCCGAAGGCGTGGGTCTCGACGGCGACAGCCTCGAAGCCGAAGCCTGGGCCTACCTCGCCGCTCGCTCGCTGCTGCGGCTTCCGATTACATTTCCCAGCACGACCGGTGTACCCAAGGCCGTCACCGCCGGCGTATTGGCACGAGCCGGGACGTGATAGCGTATTCGGATCATCGATTCCGCGTAGCTGGGTCAAGCATGTTGCGTCGGCGCTTGCGCCGGAGCGACCAGTCCAAGGATGCGACCCAGCACTTTCCGGCATCACGTGAATCTGGAGCGCACACATGCAGATGTACAGGGTCATATTTTTCGGCGCGCTCGCCTTCTTCGCGGCGGTCGCGATGTTCATCGGCGTAGTCGTGATGATCACCAGCCTGCAGAACGGGGCGCTGACCTGGAGCTACACCAGCGGCGGCAAGGGCATCACGGAAACGATCTCGCGCACGGCCGATGCCGCTCGATTCTGGAAGCTGCTCTCCATCATGGGCATGATGCCCGTGATACTCGGCGCCGCCGCAATGTGGTTTTCGGTCCGCAAGCTGCGTACTTCGTAATAGCGCGCTGCCCCGTAGGCTCTGATGTCCCTTGTCAAGCGGTGCGGGCGTGGCTTGGCGGCCGTGCCGCGGATGCGGTCGGATAGTGTAGGGCAGGATCGCGCAGAAGGGGAGGCGGAGCCGGAGACGTCGGTTGGCAAGCTCTGATACGCGGGTTGGA
>CAMDPA010000076.1 GCA_945903565.1 Devosia equisanguinis
CCTCTTTTACGGCGTAAAAAAGGAGGGGGTTTGGGGGACACGTCCCCCAAGCGGGTGAAGGGCGGCAGCCCTTCTCGCGTAGCGAATACTTGGTCTCGATCCGGAAATCCTTTCGAGCGAAGCAGAGGCAGGCGGAAACTCGGTATCACCCCACCAGCGATTGCCCCAACCGGCCGGCGAGATCTTGTACGTATTGCCAAGCCACGCGGCCGGAGCGGGCGCCGCGCGTCATGCTCCATTCCAATGCTTCGGTGGTGAGCTGATCGGCGCTGGCTTTCAGCTTGAAGTGTTTCGTGTAGGCGTCGACCATCGCGAGATAGTCGTCCTGGCTGCAGTTGTGGAAGCCGAGCCACAGGCCGAACCGGTCCGACAGCGACACCTTCTCCTCGATCGCCTCGGCGGGATTGATGGCGGTCGAGCGTTCGTTCTCGATCATCTCGCGTGGCATCAGGTGGCGGCGGTTGGAGGTGGCGTAGAACAGTACGTTGGCGGGGCGGCCCTGGATGCCGCCTTCGAGCACCGCCTTCAGCGATTTGTAGCTGGTGTCGTCGTGGTCGAACGAGAGATCGTCGCAGAACACGATGAAACGGTGGGTGCTCGCCTGCAGATAACCCAGGCAGCGGGGCAGGCTGCCGATGTCCTCGCGATGGATCTCGATCAACTTCAAGGCCGGGTGCTTGCGCGCGACCTCGGCCTGCGCGGCCTTGACGAGGGAACTCTTGCCCATGCCGCGCGCGCCCCACAGCAGGGCGTTGTTGGCGGGCAACCCGCGCGCGAATCGCTCGGTGTTCGCGACCAGTTGATCCGCCGCCCGGTCGATGCCTTTGAGCAGCGACAATGGCACGCGGTTGACATGCGCCACGGGCTCGAACCCGGCGGGGTCCGCGTGCCACACGAACGCCTCGGCCGCGTTGAGGTCGGGCGCGCCGGGCGGGGCGGGGGCCAGCCGCTCGAGGGCGGCGGCAATGCGGGAAAGAAGCTCGGTCTCGCTGGTCATGTCTCTGATATGGCTAAAGATTAGGCGGAGCAGGGCGGTGCCCGCAGGGGCGCTGCGCGGCGGCGGGAGGCTGTGGGGGTATAAACGAGGGACAAGCCAGCGTCATCCCATGCCTCGATATGGGCTGGCGAAACCGGGGTATTTGGCCGTGCGCGGCGGGGTGCAGCGTTTATGCCGCCAAGGCCAAGCCGGGGAACAAGTTGCATTACAGGGCCCCGGTACTATATTCCCGGCGAGTTCATCGGGCGTCGCCGCCCTGCCGGGAATGGCGGGCAGCGGCCGTTTCCGTGCATCCCATCACACGACTTCACCTCACACCGCTTCAAAGACTTACGCGAGGAACCCGGGCGCATGTTCATCACTCCTGCCTTTGCACAATCGGCGACAGGCGCCGGCGGCGAATTCCTGACCAACCTGATGCCCATCGTGTTGATGTTCATCATCTTCTACTTCCTGCTGTTTCGTCCCCAGCAGCAGCGCGCCAAGCTCCATCGCGAGATGCTCGCGAACCTGCGGCGCGGCGATACCGTGGTGACATCGGGCGGCATCATCGGCAAGGTGACCAAGGTGCTCGACGACCGCGAGGTCGAGGTTGAAATCGCCTCCGACACCCGCGTGCGCGTGATGCGCGGCATGATCTCGGAAGTGCGCAGCAAGTCCGAGCCCGTCAAGGACGGCGCGTAATAGCTCCCCCTCTCTCCGCGAAAGTGCGGGGAGAGGGGATGAACCGCTAAACCAAAGGTATAGCAGCCATGCTGCATTTCTCGCCGATCAAGTCCGCGCTGATCGCGCTGTCGTGCCTGCTCAGCCTGTTGTTCGCGCTGCCCAACTTCTTCGCCAAGGAGGTGGTGGACAAGTGGCCGAACTGGGTGCCGAAGAAGCAGATGGCGCTCGGCCTCGACCTCAAGGGCGGCGCGCATCTGCTGCTGTCGATGGACGTGGAGAATTTGCGCCGGAGCTGGCTTCTCACGCTGCAGGCGGACGCCCGCAAGCAGATGCGTGATGCCAAGATCCTGTTCGGCGGCATCGGTGTCGCGAACAATGGCGTGGTCGTGCGGCTCAACAATCCCGCCGATCTGAAAACCGCGCTGACGGAACTTGGTAAGCTCAACGCGCAGATCGGCAGCGCATTGCTCGGCACATCAGGCAATTCGCTCGAAATCAAAGGCGACGGCACGCAGATCACGATGACGCCGACCGACCCCGGCTTCAACGAGCGCATCACGAACGCCATCGGCGCAGCACTCGAGACGGTGCGCCGGCGCATCGATAGTCTTGGTACGACCGAGCCGTCGATCGTGCGGCAGGGCCGGGACCGCATCCTGGTGCAGGTGCCGGGCTTCGAGGATACGGCTACGCTGAAGCGCATCCTCGGCGACACCGCGGTGCTGAACTTCCACAAGGTCCACGACACCATCAGCGCCGAGCAGGCGATCCAGCAGAACCGGATTCCGATCGGCTATCGCGTCCACGAAGCCGCGCCGGGTTCGGATCGCGAGTCTGGAAGTTATCTGCTGTTGATCGACCCGATCGTCAAAGGCGAGCATCTCGTCGACGCGCAGCAGGGCTTCGATGGCCGCACCAACGAGCCGGTGATCAACTTCCGCTTCAATCAGCGCGCGGCGGTCGACTTCGGGAAGTTCACGACCAACAACATCGGCCGCCCGTTCGCGATCGTGCTCGACGACAAGGTGCTGTCGGCGCCGGTCATTCGCAGCGAAATTCTCGGCGGCTCCGGGCAAATCTCCGGCAACTTCACGGTGCAAAGCGCGAGCGAGTTGGCTCTGAAGATCCGCTCGGGTTCGCTGCCTGCCCCGCTCACCATCGTCGAGGAGCGCAGCGTCGGTCCCTCGCTGGGTGCTGACTCGGTGGCCGCCGGCAAGCGGGCGTTTATCATCGGTTCGGTCGCCACGATCATCATGACGGTGATCGCCTACGGCACGTTCGGCCTGTTTGCGGCGTTCGCGCTCGCCGTCAACGGCATGATGATCGCCGCATTGATGTCGGTGATCGGCACGACGCTGACGCTGCCGGGCATCGCCGGTCTCGTGCTCACCATCGGCATGGCGGTCGACGCCAACGTGCTGATCTACGAGCGCATCCGCGAGGAGTTGCGCTCCGGCAAGAGCGCGATCGCCGCCATCGACGCGGGCTTCAACCGCGCCATGGTGGCGATTGCCGACAGCCAGCTCACGACGCTCGCGGCCGCGATCATCATGTTCTGGCTGGGCTCCGGCCCGATCCGCGGCTTCGCGGTGACGCTGTCGATCGGCATCTTCACCTCGGTATTCACCGCCGTGACCGTCACCCGCCTGCTGGTCGCCCTATGGCTCCGCTCGGCGCGTGCCAAATCACAGAAAATCGACGTGCCGGTTTAGCGGTCTGGGGGCAGTCTGGGGTCAGACCCCGCCTTATCCGATCCCGATTTACGAGAACCACACCACATGATGCTGATCCCGGACTTCAAGGGCTTCGACTTCTTCCCGCACGGGCTGCAACTGCCGTTCATGCGGTACAAATCGCTGTGCTTTTGGGCCTCGGTCGTGGCGATGGTGCTGTCGCTGGTCGTGATCGGCGTGCGCGGCTTCAACTACGGCGTCGACTTCAAGGGCGGCACGATGCTCGAAGTGCAGTCGAAAGCCGGCGCAGTCGATGTGCAGGCGCTGCGCCAGAAGCTCGGCGGCCTCGGGTTGGGCGAGGTGCAGATCCAGACCTTCGGCGCGCCCACCGATATCCTGATCCGGGTCGAGCAGCAGACCGGCAAAGACCCGCGGGACGGTGAGGTCAAGCAGCAGGAAGCGCTCAAGAAGATCGTGGCGGCGCTTGGCGATGGGTACACGCAGCGGCGCGTCGAGGTGGTCGGGCCCGCGGTATCCTCGGAATTGCGCATGACCGGCCTGATCGCCGTGCTGTGCTCTGTTCTGGCGATCATCGCCTACGTGTGGTTCCGGTTCGAATGGCAATTCGCGGTCGGCGCCGTGATGGCGCTGGCGCACGACGTACTGCTGACGGCGGGCGTGTTCTCGTTCTTCCAGCTCGAATTCGATCTATCGATCGTGGCCGCGTTGCTGACCATTCTGGGCTACTCCGTAAACGATACCGTGGTGGTGGCCGATCGCATTCGAGAGAACCTACGCAAGTTCAAGCGCATGGGGCTGAACGAGCTGCTCAACTTGTCGATCAACGAGACGCTGTCGCGCACGATCCTGACGGGCACGACCACGATCATGGTGCTGATCGTGCTGTATCTGTTCGGCGGCGAAGTGATCCGCAACTTCTCGTTCGCGATGCTGTTCGGCGTGGTGGTCGGCACGTACTCGTCGATCTTCATTTCAGCACCGATCCTCGACTACCTCGGCGTCAAGCGCGACTGGAGCGACACAAACGCGCCGTCGGGTGGGGCGAAGGCGCGGGTTTAGGCCGTCGGCAGTAGGCAGTAGGCGTGTCACCAGCCCATTATCCAGGACGCGCGCCGATCGATGCTTACGGCAACGGCGGCTTCCGGTTCGCCGACATGAGCCATCGCGGCTCGATCCTGTGCTTGCCGAGCGGCATCTACGCCTGGGCGGCGACGACGCCGGCGGAGTTGACGCTCGCAGCATTCGAGCCCGTGCTGGCGGAGGCGTCGGCACAGCAACTTCTGCTGCTCGGCACCGGGGTGAGCCAGGTGTTTCCGCCGCGCGAACTTCGCCGGGCGCTGGAAGCAGCCGGCTTTGGCGTCGAGCCGATGGCGACGGGGGCTGCCGCGCGCACGTACAATGTCCTGCTGGCGGAGGGCCGCCGCGTCAGTGCGGCGCTGCTGGCGGTGGAATGATAATTCCCTCTCCCCCTCATGAAGGATGAGAGGGAGAAGAAAAACGGGGGAACGACGACATGAAGGACATATTTGCCAGCCCGGCGCGCGCGCTCGTGGCGGGCCTCGTCGTCTCGGCCGCGATGCTGCTGATCGCGATCGGTTACGGTGGCACCGATGTGCGCGGGCTCGTCTCGTTCCTGGTGCGCTGGCTGCATATCGTGGCCGCGATCGTCTGGCTCGGCATGATCTGGTTCGTGAACTTCATCCAGCTCGTGGCGGTGGCTGAAACCGATCAGCCCGCCCGCGCCGCGATCATGAAGCATATCGTGCCGCGCGTGGCGGCGACCTTCCGGCAGGCGTCGAACTGGACAGTCCTGAGCGGTGTGGTGTTGCTGTTCACCAGCGGTTATCTCGGCGGCAAACTGATGTTCTGCGCGCCGGTATTCGTGCCGACGATGCGCAATGCGCTGCTGTGGACGGGCACGCTCGGCGCGATGGCGATGTATATGTTCGTGCACATGATGATCTGGCCGGGCCTGCGTATCGTTCTGGGGATGGAGCCGGCGGACACCGACAAGATCGCGGCGGCGCGCGTGCGTGTCGCCACCTATGCGCGCTGGAACCTGGTGCTGGCGGTGCCCGTCACCGTAGCGATGGTGGCCGCCGCGCATCTCTACTGAGCAATCCCAAAACACTATAGGGATAAAAGGAGGGGGTTTGGGGGACACGTCCCCCAAGCGGGTCGAGGGCGGCAGCCCCGTTCGCGGAGCGAATGCTCCCTCACGTGCTGGATGAAACGAGCCGAGCGTGGGAGACGTTGCGACCCCAGGTGCTGAAATTTCCGGCGGAAACGTCGTTCGCCTCGCCGCGCGTGCATTCGAGCGGGACCGCTATCTGGCCGCACTGTTGGCGCCGCGCGCGGCACGCGACGGCTTGATCGCGCTGGCCGCGTTCGCCGGAGAGATAGCCCGCATTCCCGCCTCCGTCAGCGAGCCGATGGCGGGCGAGATCCGCCTGCAGTGGTTTCGCGACAGCATCGACGGCTTCGCCGCGGGCACGGCAGTCGCGACTGGCCATCCCATCGCCGATGCGCTGGGCGAAGCCATGCAGCGCCACCAGTTGCCGGCGGCGCTGCTGCACGATGTGATCGACGCGCAATCGGAACGGCTACTGGATCAGCCGTTCGCTGATCTTGCCGCCTTGAGCGCCAATCTGAGGAAGCTCGATGGCGGATTGTTCCGTCTCGCCTGCGGCATTCTCGCTGATCCGGGTGCGCGTCACGATGCGACGTTCTTCGATATCGCGGGCGAGGCGTACGGCCTGGCCCGCGTGCTGATCGAGGCGCCGGTCGAGCTGTCGCAGGGCCGTATGCTGTTTCCGCTCGACATGACGCAGGCGCATGGCTGGGCGCCCGCCGATGCCCGTGGCGCCGAGGACAAGGAAGCCTGGCAGTCGCTGTCGCGTGCCCTTGGGGAACTCGCCAGGGCACGATTTGCGGCGCTTGCGGAGGGTTTTCAAAGGGCGCCTGCGGATGTTCGCACGGCGACCTTGCCGGTTGCCCTGGTTCGGCCCTATTTGGGCGCTTCACAACGTGCGGATATCGCTGCGTTGGAGGTGTGTGATATCGGTCCGTTGACGCGCGTCTGGCGGCTATGGCTGGCGCACATGACCGGCAGGGTTTGAGCGTGGGCGCTCGAGCTGCCGATAGCGACGAACCAAAGCGACCAGTCAGTCGCACGACCGCCGGCGGATAGCCGGCATTTGGCCAGATGAATACGGGCCCGAAGTGGCAACAAGACGGGGTATCGATCATGCAGGCCTTCAGGCATTTCATCAGTGTGCTCGCTCTTGTGGCGATCGCAGGCGGCGCGGCGGCACCGCAGGTGCAGGTCCAATCCCGCGAACCCGATCAGGACCAGCAGGACGATCGCGTTCCCCCGGAGGACCGCGCGCCCGTTGCGATTCCGCGCACCGCCAAGATCGAGTGGCGGGTACAAAATCCCTTCCGCTTCTTCAACAATCATCGCGATACCGAGGTGCATCGGGCGACGTGGGTTTCGCTGACGCCCGAGCAGCGCCGCACGCCGGTCACGAGCGCCGAGCGCGCGCTGAGCACGCGCCACGTCGACGGCTGGGCGGCGCATCAGGAAGGCAAGACCTGCTGGAACGCGTCCAACAACCGGCACGTCTGTCCCGATGCCAAGCCTTACGTCTTCCCGGAGAGCCACACGATCGTAGCCGAACTCATGGAGTTTGCCGGCGACGAACGGCTGATGTGCACGTGGTTGACCTCGCCGAAGGGCCGCAACGCCGAGCGCGGCCGCGCGATCAAGGAGAACTGCGACAAGCCCGTCGAGCTGCAGATCCCCTATCCTGGCGGCGCGCAGATCAGCGTCGAGATCGCCGGTCGGGAGGTCGCCGAAGAGGACGTGCGCGTGCGCGACGTCATGATCGTAGGCATGGGCGACAGCTTCGGCTCGGGCGAGGGCAATCCCGATGTGCCCGTGCGCTTTTCGCGCGAGCGCAGCGCGGACTACGGTAAGCCCGATCCCAAGCGTGCGCCCACGGCCCAGCTTGTCGGCTTTCCCGCGCGCGTGGGTAAATGGCAGCTGATCGGCGACAAGGAGTTCCTGGCGCAGAACCCGCGCTGGATCGATCAGGCCTGCCACCGTTCGCTGTATTCGCATCAAACGCGTGCGGCATTGCAGCTATCGCTCGAAAACCCCCATCGCGCCGTGACCTATGTCGGCGTCGCCTGTTCGGGCGCGGAAATCGTGCACGGGCTGTTCCTGCGCTACAAGGGCAACGAGTGGGTGCCGAACCCGCCGGAATACTCGCAGATCTCGGCCGTGGCCGAAGCCCAGTGCGGCACCCGTGAAGCCCCGATGCAGGATCTGCCCGAGGCTTATCATATGAACGGCAAGATCGAGGCGCTGCAGGGCGGTCTTGTCCTGCGCAAGTGCGCGGCTGACCATGCGCGCAAGATCGACCTCGTGATGCTTTCGGTCGGCGGCAACGATGTCGGTTTTGCCCGCCTCGTCGCCAACGCGGTGCTGGCCGATGACACCAACTTGCGCCGGCTCGGCGGCTGGATGGGTCAGGTACATGGTGAGGCCCAGGCCAACGAGGCGCTGGACCTGCTCGACGAGCGCTACAAGGCGCTCAACCGCGCCTTCCACAACATCCTGCACGTGCCCTGGAACGAGAATGACCGCGTGCTGATGATTGCCTATCCCGCAATGGCCCTGCTCGAGGACGGCCGCTCGGTTTGCCCCGATAGCAACGCGGGCATGGAGGTGGTGCAGGAGTTCCGGCTCTCGACGGAAAAGGCGCGTGAAAGCCAGCGTGCGGCGGACAAACTGCATCGTGTGATGCGTACCTCCGCGCGCGAGCACGGCTGGACCTTCGTGGAGCGGCATCGCGATCAGTTCCTCGGCCGCGGCATCTGCGCCGGCTGGAGCGAGAACGCGCTGTCGAGCGTCGACGATCTGCGCCTGCCACGCAAGGTGGGCAACACGTGGGAGCCCTACAACCCAGCCGACTTCCAGCCCTATGCCCATCGCCAGCGCTGGTTCCGCACGCCCAACGACGCGTTCATGACCGGCAACTTCCACGTCGCCACGAACCTGGCGCAGCGCGCACTGAAGCTGCAGAGCATCCAGTGGTTTCAGTTGCTGCTGGCCGCGACCTATTCCGGCGCCTTCCATCCCACCGCCGAAGGCCACGCCGCAATGGCCGACGCCGTCATCGAGCGGGCGCGCGCGGTTCTGACGAAGTACGAACGCAGGCGGTAATGGCGGTTTACATTTCGTAAACCATCGATCACGGCGGGCAGCGGGAAATCGGCGGGGCGCTCGACCTCGCATGCGGCTTGCATGGGCTTGGGCGAATACCCGTCCAAGTCCATGATCGAGACGATGCCCGCGCCATGAGCCAAACCTCCACCCGCCTGATCAAGGCCACGCTTGCCGCCATCCACTACAGCGGCGTCGGGCGGGCACTCGCCCCGGCCGCGCGGGGCGCTGGCGCCTTGTTGATGCTGCATCACGTGCGGCCGCAATCGGCGGACGGCTTCGCGCCCAACCGCATTCTCGAGATCACGCCCGAGTTCCTCGAAACCACGATCATCGAGGTCCGCAAGGCTGGATTCGACATCGTGTCCATGGACGAAGCGCACGCCCGGATGACGGGGACGGTCAAGGCCGCGCGGCCGTTCGTCTGCTTCACGTTCGACGACGGCTACCGCGACAATCGCGATCATGCCTTGCCGATCATGCGCAAGCACAACGCCCCGTTCACGGTCTACGTCGCCAGCGAGTTCGCGGACGGCGAAGGCTTCCTGTGGTGGATCGTTCTGGAACGCGTTGTCGCAAAACGGCAATTCCTCAGCGTCCAGATCGCAGGCGTGACCGAGGCGTTTCGTTGCACCAACGACCGCGAGAAAACCGCCGCGTTCGATCGCATCTACTGGCGGCTGCGCGCATTGCCTGAAAATGAGACGCGCGCCATTGTCGCGCAATTGGCCGACGAGAGCGGCATCGACGGTCTCGCGCCGTGCCGCGAACTCGCCATGACCTGGGCGGAGCTGCGGGAGTTCGAGCGCGATCCCCTCGTTACCATCGGCGCACATACGATGAGCCACTACGCCCTGGCCAAGCTCGGCGCGCATGAAGCCCATGCCGAGATCACCGGTAGCATCGCCCGCGTCGAAAGCGAGCTCGGCAAGCCCTGCCAGCACTTCTGCTATCCCTACGGCGACGCCGGTAGCGCCGGCGAGCGCGAGTTCGAGACGACCGCGCGCCTTGGCCTTAAGACCGCCGTGACCACCCGCAAGGGCTTCCTGAACGAAAGCCATGCCGCCCGGATGACCGCCCTGCCGCGCGTTTCGCTCAATGGCGACTATCAGCGCGTGCCCTATCTCAAGGCGCTGCTGTCGGGCGTGCCGTTCGCATTGCTCGGTGCCCTTGCGCGCCCCACGGCGGCGCAGCCGGCTTATTCACCAGCGGGCGTATCGGGCTTCTGCATCCAGCGCACGAGCCACGCCGCCGGCACTACCCAGGCCAGTCCGCCGACGATATAAAACAGCAGCTCGCCGATCTTGCTGCTTTTGATCTCCAGCACGACGGCCACCATCATCGCCAGAAACGCGTAGGCCGCCAGGAACACGAGCAGCACCACGGTGCCGACGAGCTTGCGCGTGCGAATATTCATGATGGCTTCCGTTTCCGCTGCCCCGCGCTGACGGGGCACATTGCTGCCCTGCCGCGCACCCTTTAGCACGGGCTGATACCAATTCGAGATCAGGTTGCAATGATGGCCACGGCACTGCCGGCGCGTTCGCTGGGTTCGCATCGATCTCCTCCCTCGCAGACGGCGGTGGCAATCTGGCTGTGGCTGGTGGCGGCGCTGGTGCTCGTCATGATCGGCGTTGGCGGCGCGACGCGGCTGACCGGCTCGGGCCTGTCGATCACCGAATGGCAGCCGATCATGGGCGCGATCCCGCCGCTCTCCGATGCCGACTGGTCGACCGCGTTCGACAAGTACCGGCAAATCCCGCAATACCAGCGCGTCAACAAGGGCATGAGCCTTGCCGCGTTCAAGTCGATCTTCTGGTGGGAATGGGGCCATCGCTTCCTCGGCCGCGTCATCGGCCTCGTGTTCGCGCTGCCGCTGGCGTGGTTCTGGTGGCGTGGTGCGATCAACGCACGGCTGGGGCAGCAACTGCTGGGCCTTCTCGCGCTCGGCGGCCTGCAAGGTGCGATGGGCTGGTACATGGTGATGTCCGGCCTCACCGAGCGCGTGGACGTGAGCCAATACCGCCTCGCAGCGCACCTCGGTCTCGCGATATTGCTGTTGGGCGCACTCGTGTGGATCGCGCTCGATCTGCAGCGAAGGCCCACGCGCGGCGTGCGGCTCGATACGTTGAGCGCCTCGCAGCGGCGCACGGCGGGATGGCTGACGGCGCTCGTCTTCGTGCAGATCCTGCTCGGCGCGCTGGTCGCCGGTTTGAAGGCCGGGCTGACCTACAACACCTGGCCGCTGATGGACGGCAAGCTGATTCCGAACGACCTATGGATGCTCAGCCCGTGGTATCTCAACGCCTTCGAAAACATCACGGCGGTGCAGTTCAACCACCGCATGATGGCCTACCTCGTGCTGATCTTCGCCGCGTGGCACGCCTGGTCGCTGCAGCGCGTGGCCGACGACGGCTGGATGACCGGCTCGGCCTGGACGCTCTTGCTTGCGCTGCTCGCCCAAGCCGCACTCGGCATCTGGACACTGCTGGCGGTGGTACCATTGCACTTGGGGATCGTCCATCAGTTGGGCGCTGCGATCGTTTTCGCGACTGCCGTGTGGCACTTGCATACGATGAAGAGCCGCAACCCGTAGGGCGCAATAGCCAACTTTGGCGTATTGCGCCGGCTACGTTGCAAGCGGTGCAATACGCCCGAAAAGGGCTATTGCACCCTACGGATCACGCTACTTATGCGTGCGCGCCAGCGCCATGATCGAACCGGCGAACTCGGCGGCCATGTCCGGTGTCAGGCCCGGCGCCTTCGCCTGATAGCGCTTGATCGTTTCGAGCACGATGCGCGGACGCCCGCCGAGTTTCGCCAGAAACGCATCCGACTTCGCAGCGAATCCAGCCGCCGGAAAAACCGCGCTGACAAACCCCAGGCGATGCGCTTCCGCCGCGTCGATCTTTTCCGCCGAGTACACCAGATATGACAACGCCTTCGCCGGCACCTTGCTCATCACGCCCGAGATCGCCAGCGTCGGGGGAATGTTGTGCTCGATCTCCGGCAGCGCGAAATGCGCCGCATCCGACGCCAGCGTGATATCGCACGAGCCCGCCAGCGCCGCGCCGAACCCGATCGCATCGCCATGCACCAGCGCCACCACCGGCACCGGGCACGCCGCCATTGCCGCGTAGGCGCCCAGGATCGGGCCGTACAACTTGTTCTTCATGTCGAGCGGCGACATGCCCGCCGCGTTCTCGCCGCGCCCGTCGCGCCCCAGGCAGAAGCTCGCGCCCCGCCCTTCCAGCGCAACGAGATGCACGCCCGCATCCGCGCCAAGCCGCGTCACCAGCGCGGACAAGTCCGTCACCATGCCCCGCGTCAGCATGTTGCCTTCCTCGGGCCGGCCAAGGTCGATACGCGCAACCGCGCCGTCGCGGCGTACAGGGAAGTCATAGGCGGTGCTCATGGTGGGTGCTCCGTTACATTAAGCTTGAAGATAGCCAATAGCCGACCGCGCCATTTCGATCAGGCTCGAAATTTGCGATTCCCTCTCCTCTGCGTCCCCGGCCGAAGCGGCGCGAGCCGCGCAGAGCCGGGGTCTTGACCCTTCTCAGAGGGGTGAAGACCCCGGATCAGCGCGACCCGAGCTTGCAGCTCGGATCACTTGTCCGGGGACGCAGTGGCTAGGTTTTAGCCCACTCAACGCCCCGACTGACCGCTGCCGTCCACCACGGACTTCGGCCATCCCGCCTTGTCGACGAGATAGTCGCGCGAGGCGGTGATGCGGCGGCGGTGAGCCGCAAGGTCGACGCCGACGAGCCGGCCGCGTTGCTTCACGATGCGGCCGGCCACCATCACGGTATCGACGTTGCTCGTGTCCATGCCGGTCACGATGGCGCCGTACGCATTGTTGAGCGGCATAACGTTGGTGGTATCGGTGCGCAGCAGCACGATGTCGGCTTCCTTGCCGGGTGTCAGCGATCCCGTGCGGCTTTCCTGGCCGTTGGTGCGCGCGCCCTCGATCGTCGCCATCGCGACCACGTCACGTGCAGTGAGCAGCTTCGGCAAGTCCTTCTCGCCCTTGATCGCGCGCTCGTTGATCTCCGCGCGCTGCAATGTGAAGGCGGCGCGCATTTGCGAGAACATATCGGCGGCCATGGTGGTTTCGACGTCGCTCGACAGGCTCGGCAGGATGCCGTGGTCAAGGGCCAACTGGAGCGGCGGCATGCCGTGCCGCATGGTCATCTCGATCGGCACCGCGAGCGAAAGCCAGCCGCCGGTGTCCTTCACGCGCTTCATCTGCGCGGCGTTGGCGCCGGTGTAGTGGATATATACGTTGTCGGGCCCCATCAGGCCCTCGTCGCCGAGCTTCATCACGGCGGCGGGCGCGACCGCGGAGACGCTGCCGACAACGTGGGTATAGATGCGCAGCCCATGTTTGCGGGCGAGCAGCCACTGGTCCTTGGTGATGCCGGTCGCCATCGCCAGCGTGACGAGCTGATCGGCGCTCGCGAAATGCTGCTTTTGGATGCGCTCGACATCTTGCGGGTACTTCGCGCCGTCGCCGTAGCCGCGATTATAGGCGTAGATCGCGCGCGCACCGCTTTCCTTCAGCGCGCGGAGCATCGCGTCGCTGTGCTCGGGCGTATTCGATACCTGGCTGAGATCGGCGAACGAGGTGATGCCCGCGCTGAGCGAGCGCACCGCGCCCGAGAGCACGCCGATATAGGCATCCTCCGCGCGATAAAGCGGCGTCGCCTTGTTGACGATGTCGCGGAAGTAGTCGGCGAGCAGGCCGTTGCCGAGCACGTTGCGCAGCGCGCTCTGGTAGTAATGGTGATGCGTGTCGATGAAGCCCGGCATCACGATCGTGTTGGAGGCGTCGATGACCGTGGCGTTGGCCTCGATGTTGGGGCGCACGGCGACGATGCGGCGGCCTTCGATCAATACGTCGGCGCGGTCGAAATCGCCGACCTTCGGATCGAGCGAGAGAACGACGCCGTTCTTGAGCAGGGTGCGCCCGCCGCGCGCTTTCGGCGCCTGTGCGATGGCCGAGCCCGCCGACATGAATCCCGTGCCCGCCAACGCCCCTGCCGTGGCTCCAGCCAGCACCGATCGCCGGCTCAGTCCACGTCCGCCCTGCCGCGCGCGCACTTTCGGTTCGTCCGCCATATCGCCTTCCCTGATCCGTGACCCAGACCAGGGTGGCGGAAGTGCCCGGACATCGTCAACCCGATGGCAGGGCGCCCGTATCGGCCGATCGGGGGTTAGTATCTATGGATCAGGAAATCCACAGCATGATACACCTGTTAGATGCTGTTGCAGTACAAAAATATTGCAGAAAAAGATTATATCATGCAATATTCATCCGTTCGGCCATGTCGACGTGCCCGCCGGAACCGGACATTTCCCCCAAGGAGGCCCACGATGCAGCGTGTCACCGATGCCGCCAAGATGACCCGCCAGAGCGCGAGCGCGGCCTTGCTCGAGAAGATCGCCAGCCGCGTCATCGGCCTTGATCTTGAGATGCCCGTCGCAACTGGGAAGAGCGCCCGCCGTGTCTATCTCGACTCCACCGCCAGCACGCTGCGGCTCGAGGTGGTGCAGCACGTGCTCGACCGCTATCAGCCTTATTACGCCAACACCCACAGCACCGTGCATTTCGGCGCGCGGCTCTCGACGCGGGAATACGACTGGGCGCACGAGATGGTGCTGCGGTTCGTGCAGGCCGACCGCGCACGCTACAGCGCGTTCTTCGTCGGCAGCGGCACCACCGGCGGCATGAACCGCGTCGCCCGCACTTTGAGCCGCCAGCTCGAAGGTCGCGATGTCGTGATCACCTCGATCATGGAACACCATTCCAACGACCTGCCGCACCGCAAGCATTTCCGCGAGGTCGTGCACGTGCCGCTGGAAACCGGCGAAACCTCGATGGGCTGCGTCGACATCCGCGCCATCGAGCGCGCGCTGAAGGAGCACGAAGGCCGCGTCGCCTACGTCGCGATAACAGGCGTTTCGAACGTCACCGGCATCATCAATCCGGTCTACGATATCGCGGAGTTGGCGCATCGGCATGGCGCCCTGATTGTGGTCGACGCTGCGCAGATGATCGCGCATATGCCCGTGTGCATGAGCGGCAATGCTGACCCGGCCCGCGATCTCGACGTGCTCGTATTCTCCGGCCACAAGATCTACGCGCCCGGTTCGCCCGGCGTTGTGGTTGCGCGCAACGAGCTGCTGCTGGGCCAGGAGCCCGAGGAGGTCGGCGGCGGCATGGTCGATGAGGTCCATATCGACCGCTACGTGCCGACTGCAAAGCTGCCGGACCGCGAGGAGGCCGGCACGCCAAACATCACGGGCGCGATCGGTTTGGCTGCGGGGCTGCACGCGCTCGACCGCGTCGGCATGGATATCGTGTTCCACGAGGAGTGCGAGCTGATGGGCTATGCGCTCGATCACCTTGCGCGGCTGCCTGATATCGCGATCTACGGCGAGACGGACCTGGAGCGCTACCCGCGCGCGGGCGCGATATCGTTCAACGTGCGCGGTATGCATCACGCGCTGACGGCGGCCATCCTCAACGACTACTACAACATCGCCGTGCGCAACGAGTGCTTCTGCGCCCATCCCTACGTGCGCGAAATGATCTCGCACGCACTCGCGGAGGCCGACGACGCACTGTCCAACGAGGAGCTGGAGGCGCTGGCCGAATTGCAGCGCGGCATGGTGCGCGCGAGCTTCGGCATCTACACGACGAAGGCCGATGTCGACATGCTGATCGTCGCGCTGAAGGATGTCGCCGCGAACCGCGCGTACTACGAAAGCCAGTATGAAGCGTGCGGCAGCGACAGCTTCCAGCACAAGACCTTCCGCTTCGAGCCGGACCAGTTCTTCAGCATCGAAGGCGCCGTTGGCGAGTGGCTGGCGGGGAAGTAGTGGACGGCTGCCGTCCCGCTGAATCACAACGCCCGGCACGAGGCCGGGCGTTGCAGTTGTCAGCTATTGGGGGCGTCAACTACTTCTTGGCTGGTGGAGCCTTCGCCGCAGGCTGTGCCGGTCCAGGGCCGCCTGCCGGGGCCTGGCCCGGGTTCGCCAACTGATTCTGCACGTTCTTCAGGTGCTCGAGCTGATTGGCGCGGATCTGCTCCCACAGCTTGCCGCGCTGCTCTTTGTAGGTATCGTTGTTGACCGGCTTGCCGGCCAGCGTGGGCCCGAAGCCGACCAGCGGCAGCTGGAACGGCACCATCTGGCCCGAGGGGTGGCGCGTCAAGGCCATCATGGCTGCGCCTTCCTGCATGGCCTTGACGAGCTGCGGCGTGGCCTCGTTCTCGGCCGTGCAGCCGTTCTGGTGGCACATCGTAAACACGAGATCCTGGAACGCAACCTGGCTCTCGTCGAACTTCTCCTTCTTCTGGAGCTTATCGAGCTGCTCCTTGGAGTAGACGTACACTCGCATGCCCGCTGGGATCACGAGACCGACGGCGGGCGGCACCATGATCATCATATGCAGCTTCTCGACGCCCTCGAGCTTCTGAACAGCGGCCGACAGCAGCGTCTCGCCCGTCGGGGTC